>DASQBW010000794.1:0-2302 GCA_035635015.1 Draconibacterium sp.
TTACTTCGCCGTCCGGAAAAGTCAATGGCGGCTGAAATTGTTCATTTCTTGCCAGCCGCCCTTCGGGTGCGTTCAGTTTTTTGTTTCGCTAACTCCACAAAAAACAGACATGCACCATTGACAAGAATCCATCCGGCTCAATGGCATGCGCCAAAATTTAATGGCGTGCCAGACTAGTACTGACCGAAGCGTCAGTGAGCCAAAATAAATCCCAAGGGCATGGGTGGATTCAATGAGTAAATTTGATATTTATGAAACAGTAACTAACCTGATTGTAGAACGCCTGGAAGCAGGTGTAGTTCCATGGCATATGGCGTGGAAAACAGCTAGTTCTATTCCTCGTAATCTGGTTTCAAAAAAGTCTTACCGAGGATTTAACTTCTGGTACCTGCTAAGCTTTGGTTTTGAAAGGCCTTATTTCCTTACCTTCAAACAAGTAAAAGATCTTGGTGGAAAGATCAAAAAAGGATCTTCATCATTTATGATTGTATTCTGGAAAATGGTGGAATACGAAAAAGATGATGAAACCAAAGAAATTCCTATGCTTCGTTATTACCGGGTATTCCATGTTGACGATGTGGAAGGCCTCGATCCTGACAAGATTCCTGAGAATACAGCTCACGATCACGAGTTTGATCCGATTGCTTCATGTGAGCAGTTGATTGAATTTTGGTACGATTCTCCGGTTATTAAAACTGGAATGCAAAAGGCCTGTTATATTCCAGCTTTAGACGAAGTTCACATGCCTGATCCTCGTACATTTTTCAAGGATGAAGAGTATTACAGTACGATTTTCCACGAATTGTGCCATGCAACAGGAGCTCGCAAGCGTCTAAATCGCCACGAACGGTTCTCAAGTCTGAACTTTGCGGACTCTGGATATTCTCAAGAAGAGATGGTTGCCGAGATGGGAGCAGCTTACCTCTGCGGTATTTGTGGCATTGAAAATATCACTATCGATAACAGTGCAGCTTATATTCAAGGCTGGTTGAAAAAGCTTAAAAGCGATAAGAAGTTTATTGTTCTGGCTTCCGGATTAGCTCAAAAAGCTGTTGATTATATTCTGGATCATCAGGATTCTTCAGATAATCAAAAACCGGTTAAAAAAAACAAAAGAAAAAAGGTTGAATCGTTGAAGGTTAGTTTCTGATTATTCCTTCGTTAATCCCTAAACTCTTTGCCATATCCACTTTTACTTCGTATTCCATAATGGCTCCTGCTCCCAGTCTGGCGGAAATCCCATTGCGCCTGGGTAGATATTATCGTATTTTCTTAATAATATTTTTAGATCCTCAGTTAAAGTATGACCACTATCAAGCGATTGGATTAGGTAAACTATTATTGAAAGGATATAATATGTTCTATTATTATGAACAGACGAATTTTTAAGCCATTGATTTAATGGAGCTGTAGGATATGCAGGTTGTATTCGCATTACACGGTTCCACAATCTGGAATGGTGTGCACAAACATTTCTAACGTAGACCAAACTGTGTAACCAGGAACCAAATGATTTATCGTCAAGGCCAAACCAATGTGCCAGTTCTCTCTTGCTTCTTCCTGGTTTAAAATTCTTATAAAGCTTAGACAATGAGCCGAAAGAGATTATCTCAAATGCTGTCCAGAAAGGTGGCAATGGATCGGAATATTTCTTTTTAAAGGCTCGGATGAACTGAGCATCACTTCTGTCGAATTCGTCTGTAATTTTATTAATTGTCTCGGCGTGCCGTTTTTTATTGACAAATAAATTTGAGTTGGTATACCAATAGGGACCGAAATTGTGGGCAAGAATATAAATCATTTTGGCTCTGACTGCAATCTCTATCTTTTCCATTTCATTGGTTACCAGCTGCCGAAGTTCCCTGTCGAATTTATAAATGCTAAATGCTGTTTTAAAACTGGAACGCGGTTTGAATATGTGGTTTTGTTTGTCAGCCAGTAGCGGATACCAGTAGCCACTTAACCGATAATAACTTTTTAACTCTAAAAGACTTAAAAATTCTCCTTCGTCTGGAATAATTAAACCACGGAATTTTATTTGTGCAAGTTGGTCGGCATATGTGAGTGCCGGTTTGTTATATGGCACTTTCTTCATGGGTATATAAATAAAAAGCTCACCCTGAGCGCGCTGTTCTTATGGGAAGCGGGGTAAGCATGTTGATACAAAGATACACAATTGTGTGATATAAAAGAAAAAATCATTCTGTATTTTGTTTTTGATGTTAATTACTGTTAGGTTGGTTTATATTATATTCTTATCTCTTTTTTCAGATAATTTTGACTGGAGCATACTCATATCTTC
>DASQBW010000795.1:0-8386 GCA_035635015.1 Draconibacterium sp.
GATCTCTTTTATTAGTTTATTTGCTAATTTAAAGTAAGTGGTAGCCTCCTGATCAACATTGGCATTAAAGTAATCGTCGTAAGTGGTAAAGGCAATTTCCAAACCATGATTATAGTACAACATACTGGTAACGCCGTCGAAACGAAAGCCATCGAATTTATATTCGGTAAGCCAAAAACTTATATTTGAAAGCAGGAAATGTAATACCTCATTTTTATCGTAGTTAAAACAATAGCTGTCCCAGGCGGGGTGCTCTCCTCTCCCCCCTTCGTGAAAAAACTGATAACGCGTTCCATCGTAATTTCCCAAACCTTCAATTTCGTTTTTTACTGCATGAGAATGTACAATATCCATAATAACTGCAATCCCCATTCCATGCGCCTCATCAACTAATTGTTTCAATTCGAAGGGCGTTCCAAAACGCGACGAAGCGGCAAAGAAACTGCTCACGTGGTAGCCGAAACTACCGTAGTACGGATGTTCCGGTATGGCCATAAGTTGAATGGTATTGTAACCGTTGGCTTTTATCCGTGGCAACATTTTTTCGCGAAACTCGTTGTAAGTGTGCACCCGCTCTTCTTCGCCTGCCATTCCGATGTGTCCTTCATAAATTAACGGCGGCTCATCACTACGCAGAAAATCGGGATTTACCCACTGGTAAGGATGCTCCGGAGCCCAAACCTGCGCATTAAAAATGTGTGTATTCTCGTCTTGTACTACTCGTGTTGCCCAGGCCGGAATACGTTTCCCGTGATTAAAAGGCCAGTGCATGTTTAAAGCGTAAAGATCGCCATGGGCCAGTTGATGTTCTTCGAGGTGCAGTTCCCACGCTCCATGTTCAAGCGATGAAAATTCGTAATTAGCACGTTCCTCCCAGCTATTAAATGTCCCGATTAGAAATAAATGGGTTGCATTTGGTGCCCATTCTCGAATCACCCAACCCGATGCTGTTTTGTGCAAACCAAAAAATAAGTGCCCGGTCGCAAATTCGGCCAAAGACCGTCCATCTGTCAGTTCTCTTTCTTTTCGCTCGGCAAGAATCATCCGGTCTGAAATAACTCCCGAATAAGGCTCCAGCCAGGTGTCGTTTTGTACCAGTTTTGGCAAATATTTTTTCATAGCTTAGTGCTCTCTTTTTAGTAAACTTTAAACTCCAAAACAATTTTAGAATTATCAAATTGCTTTTCTGATCGAAATACAATCAATAAACTGATCCATCTTGTTTGTTATAAAGATATAGAAACAGATGCGAAAATGGGATTTAAGGCTTTTATTTTTAAGAAAAAAAATGAGTGTAAAATGTAGAACAGACAGCGTGACACTACAGCACTTTCTGTAACCTACTGGCTGATAACAACAAAACACTTTCTGCTGAAACATCCCCAAGCGAGAAATGCACGGTTTTAACACGTTTACTCCTGAAGCACCTTATAAAAACAAACCTTTTTTAGGGTACAATTGTTTGTTTTTCGATACCAGCTACAGGATCTTTTTGAAAGGTTTTCAAAAAATTACAGGCAAAAAGTATCTTTGCAAAAATTGCAACAAGCTGAAAAACAAAAGAATGAACGAGAGAAAGTAAATGTCTGCGAAATTAAGCAAAGACACAACCATATATTTCTAAAGTACTGTCTCTCGCGATATAAGGTCTGAAAAAATAATACAGATGAAAAAAACCGGATTTACAACCACTGCCTTAAACGTTCCATACGCAAAAAAAGACCCGCACAATGCTTTGCAAATGCCAGTTTACGAGACAATTGCCTATGAATTTGATTCGGCAGAACAAATTGAGGCAAATTTTAAGGGTGATTATATTGCCCATGTTTATTCCAGAACATCGAGCCCTACTGTTGAGTATTTCGAGTTAAAGTTAAAAGCATTAACCCAAAGCCATGGTGTTCTCGCGCTGAGTTCGGGCATGGCTGCCATAACAAATACCTTGATGGCCCTTACTAAAACAGGCGATAACATTATTTCGGGCAACCGTTTATTCGGACATACATATGCCTTGTTTCAGCAAACACTTCCTGAACTGGGAATTGAAACACGATTTAGTGATCTAAGCGATGAGGCAGCAATAGAATTGCTTATTGACAAATACACGAGGGCCATTTATTTTGAAACAGTTACCAATCCCCAATTGGATATTGCTGATATTGAAATGCTTTCGCGCATTGCTAAAAAGCACAATCTGCCGTTAATTGCCGACAGTACAATCACTCCACCCAATGTTTTTAATGCCGGAAAGTTCGGTGTCAACATTGAAGTTATGTCCACCACCAAATTTATTTCGGGAGGGGCAACTTCGTTTGGTGGCGCCATTGTCGATCATGGTAATTTCAACTGGAAACTAAGTCCTAATATTTCAGCTTACACCGGGAAATTTGGAGTCAATGCCTTTATTGGTAAACTCCGGAAAAACATCTACCGGAATACAGGCGCAAGCATGACCGCACAAACAGCACGTTTCCAGATTCACGGGCTGGATATTCTTGAGTTACGGGTTGAAAAATGTTATCAAAATTGCCTGGCACTGGGTGCTTTTTTAAGTGGGCACCCGATGGTAAAAAAAGTAAGTTACCCGGGACTTGAGACTGATCCTGGCTACGCAAACGCCCAAAAGTATTTTAACGGGATTCCGGGAACGATAATGAGCTTTGAGCTGGAATCGAAAGCAGCCTGTTATTCGTTTATGAACCGGCTACAACTTATCCGCAGGGCAACCAACCTGAACGACAATAAATCGTTGATTCTGCATCCGTTTTCAACAATATATGCTGAGTTTACAGCAGAAGAAAAAGCAAATGTTGGTATTAACGACCGGATGATGCGGTTATCAGTAGGAATAGAGAATGTGGATGATATTATTCGGGATATTGAGACAGCCCTATCGTAGATCTTTTACTGGAAAGTCTCTGAGGCGTCAGGGGATTTATGCTCTCGCCAAACAGCAGTAAAAATTAGACTACCCCACCGCTGTAAACGCGGTTCTCCCCCTCCTCGCAGGAGGGGAATTGAAAATCAGCGTAGCTAAATTTCCGTGCTACTTACATTGTATAGCATTTCAAAACCAAAATTGATTTACGAATTTTCTCCTCCTGTCAGGAGAAGTACTCCCGATGAAACCGAGAGGGAGGAGGTTTAAAGTGCTAAGCTTTCTGAAAAACTGATTTCTTTTTTTTACGCTAAATACAAAGGATTTAAAAACAGTGAGGATTTCACTTGTAGTAAAATCCTCACCTGATTGTATTTAATGCTTCATCAATTATCCTTAGTCATTCATCCTTATTAATAAGCCAACATCACTGTACCATTTTTAACCGTACCCATTCCGTCGTTCAATATCAGCACGTAAATGTAGTTTCCGGCAGGTAAACCGCCCGATCGACCAATAGTAAGTGTATTTTCAGAAGTACCCCACCACCAAGCATCTTCGTAAGTACCCCAAACATCGAGGTTACCATAGTCTTCTTTTTCCCAAAGTTTCACACCGTTACGGTTAAATATCATCAGTTTGGCATTCGGGTATTTCTGGATACACAAGATCTGGAAGAAGTCGTGAACGCCATCGTCGTTTGGTGAGAAACCTTCAGGAATAAACAGTTCACAATTCAACTCGGTATCCAGGTATTCAGGATATCCATCCAGGTCGAGGTCATCATCACTGTAATCGCCGTTGCCGTTCAGATCTTCATTTACCGTTGGGTATTCATCATCCTCGTCGTTGGTATCGCGCCAATCGCGCCAGCCGTCGCCATCAAAATCCTGTAACGGAGCATTGCTGCCTGTCTCATTGCCAAACTCTGCCCAACCAAAGTAAATATCGTAAGCGTCGTCCAAACCATCGCGGTCTTCATCGCTGTACCATCTCAATACATCGGCAATACCATTGTTATCATCATCGTGTCCTTCAATCAGGTCGAATACACCATCATTATCCGAATCAATATCCAGGTAGTCAGGTGTTGAGTCGTCATCGGTATCTGTCAGCTCAAGGTCAAATGGGAAACCTCCGTTATCCGGATCGTAAGCATCATCCCATCCGTTACCGTTTCCATCGCGGCCGGTTGGAGGAATGTAGTTATGTTCGCCCTGACCTTCAATGTTGTCGGGTATTCCGTCATTGTCGGAGTCAATATCCAGGTAATCCGGTATTCCGTCGTGATCCGAGTCGATCAATCCTACCTGCTCCTCCGGCCAGTAACCACCGTTTTCAATATTATCGCGGATACCGTCGTTGTCGTCATCAATATCAATAACATCGGCTACACCATCGCAATCGTTATCGGCAACACGTGTAATGTATACCCATGCTGTGTCGCACAGAGATGGGATTCCGTTGTCGCAAATCACGTACTGGAAGCTGTCGGTACCAAAGAACCCATCGAATGGTATGTATTCAAAGTTTCCATTCTGGAATAAGGTAATAACACCACTGACAGGTGGTGTAACCGGAACAGGATTAACAGAAATAGCATCACCGTCAGGATCTGAATCATTCAGAGTTATATTTCCAAAGAGTTCTCCGCAAGGCACTTCAAAGTAATCATCAACAGCAACAGGCGGATTATTTGCTGCGCGTACAGTAATAAATACCAGTGCTTCACCACACTCCGGTTCACAAGGTATTCCATCGTCGCAAATTGCGTAACGGAACACATCCGGACCTTCGTAATCCAAATCAGGTGTATACGTTACAATTCCTGTTTGTTTATCAACTACAACCGAACCATGACTTGGATGTATAACAATTCCAAGTGTTGTTGAGTCAATATTTGTTTTCAGGTCGTAGTCGTTTTCGGTTACCGGAATTTCAACAGCAATATTCACTGAAGTAACAGCCGTATCGTTAACCACATTTGGCGGAATGTTTCCGAATACCTCGAATGTGGCTTCGCAACTGCTGTAATTTCCATTCACGTCATAGGCTGTTGCAGTAATGGTAGTTATTCCGATATTGTCGCAATCCAGTTCGTAATCATCAAGTAATACCGTGTCAATACCACACTCATCCGATACACTGTCGGTTACCATATCCCAGGTTAACTGATATAAACCGTATTCATCCAGTTGTATAGTCTGGATCGGACGACATTCGATGTACGGAGCAACCGGATCGATAACTGTTACAATACCAATACAGGTATCTCTTAAACCGTAAGCATCAATAGCATACAACTCAACTTCGTTTTCACCCACATCGAAACAGTCGAAACGATCACGCGAAATCATTATGGTATCCAGCTCACAATTATCAAACGAGCCGTTATCTATATCCTGAGCCGTGATGTAAGCTACACCCGTTTCATCAAGATAAATTGTAATATCCTGGCATATAGCTGTTGGCGGAATAGTATCCACAACGTTAATATTGGCAATACATTCATCTGAAAGTCCTGCCTGATCGTACACCGTTATACGTGCCTGCGTACCGGATTCTACATCCTCGCAGGTAATTTCTTCCACTTCAATTACTACCCTCAAGTCTTCAGGAGCTGTACAATTATCGTAGAGACTGTCGACCATGGCTATTGAATCCCGGATGGTGAGCTGATACTGTCCGTTCTCATCGAGGTAAACCGTAATATCGGCACAGAATACTTCAGGTGCCTGATCGTCGGTAATCAGGTAATAAGTAGTATCGCGGCCAATGTTTCCACAGAAGTCTTCAATGCTGAAATAGTAGATCACCTGAGAAAGACCCGGTTGCAGAATAATCGCTGTATCGCGAACGGTAAATGATGAAGGATCAATCGAACAATTCGGATCGTAGGCATCAGTACCTGACAAATTCATAAAGTCGGCAAAATTGTCAATATCAGGCGGAATAATGGACGACAAACATTCGGCAGTATCCCCCGGCGGAGCAATAATTACCGGAGGAACCTCATCGTAGAAATCGATTGTTTGTGTACACGAATCTAATCTTCCGTAGATATCTTCAACAACATAAGTCCTTTCAACTGTTAAACAATTCGTACCTGAAACAATTTGATCGAAACTGGTTAAATCTGCAACTATATCAACCGGATCATAATATCCACCTATTGCGATAAACTCAGGAATAGTGTTAGCAGCAGGGTATTGCGTTACATCCGGACATTCAATCATTGTATCAGGCGGGCAACTGAATTCAGGCTCATAAGCCAGTAGTGTTACTGAGATACTATCGTAACAACCAATTTCATCGCTTACTTCTACCACATACTCGCCGGCGTATAAGCTCGTAATATCTTCAGTTGAGTTGGTGTAGCCATTTGGTCCTGTCCAGTTAATGGTGTACACTCCGCTTCCTCCGGTAATATCAAGATCGATACTTCCCACAGGATTTGGATTGTAACCCTGGTCAACCAAAATTGTGTCCAGCGTAATAGCAGGAACTACAGTAATAGTCAAACTGGCCGGACCGGCACAATAGCCAGAATCCGGATAGAAAACATAATCGAAATCACCCGGCACATCGGTACTGATTGTATCCGGCAACCAGTAACCCGGTATTCCGTTCAATGAAGTATCCGGCAACAACGGTGCGGCTGAGAACTGGCACAATGGATCGATTTCGTCAAACTCCGGAGTATTGGTCAACTCGATAGTAATTTTCTGAACCACCTCAACCGGGTTACAGGCATCGCTAATGGTGTAAATGCGGTATAGAACACCTGGTTCATCGATACCTCCCAGCGAATCGCGGTGAGCAATTTGCAGCGGACCACATTCATCTGAAACATAAGCACTCACATCGGTATATGGATCCGGGATATCGCATTCGGCTGTAATTTCATACGGGAAATTGCTGTTAACCACCGGAGGAATGGTATCGTAAATGTAAATATTCTCTGTAGCTTCCGTTCTGTTTCCACAATCGTCAATCACCCTGTATATTCGTTGAATTAAACTTGGGCAACTTCCTACCGGATCATGCTGACGAACAAACGTTATCCTTCTGCCATTCAGGTTGGTACAGTTATCCGAAACTATTGCTCCGTAATTTTTAGCATCAGCTACCCAGGTATAGGCAGGAATTGTTGAATCGCAATAAATGTGTTTGTCTGTAAATTCAAGTATCGGAGCTGTAATATCGTCGATAGTAAATCTTTGTGTACAACTTTCGATATCTCCGTTTTCGTTTCTGATGTAGTATGTCCTGTTGATAATTTCCGGACACGTATTTCCATTGCTTACATCCACAACCCAGAAAGAATCAATATCATACGGATAACTGTATGCATACCCACCGGCATCTGAAAATTGCTGCAAATTAGCGTACTTTGGCAAATCTGCTTTACACTCGTAAGACAAGGAAGGAAGACCGTTACATTCTAACACAAAATCAGCAGTCAGGAATATTTCGATACGTTGTGTACAGGTTGCCACGTTGCCACAATAATCTGTTACTTCATAAGTGCGGGTTATTATCTCCGGATCCGATCCTCCATCCGAAACATCACCAACATGACGGAAACTTACAACACCGCAGTTGTCATCAAATGATCCGCCTGCAGCTACAAATTCAGCCGTATCGGCATAAGCTGCCGGAACAATTCCATCAGTAACGGTTATTGTTGGTGGACAATTTACTGTCGGCAGTTCCTGATCATCAACAATAATGCGGTGTGTTGCACTTAGCGTATCATTACACAGGTCTACTATACTGTAAGTCCGGATCTCTTCGTAACAATAGAAGCCATCGCTAACAACCTCAATATCTACGTTAAATGTAGAAGTATCCAATCCACAACTGAGTGAATAAACATCTGCCATTGTGTCGATTGCCAGGTATTCAGCAAGTGTTTGTGCAACAGGATAGTTCACTAAGTCTTCGTAGCAAATTTCATCTACCAGTGGCGCCATATATTTATCAAGTGGAACAGGTTCAGTAATCGTTGCTGTAATTGTTGCCTGGCAGTCGTTCGCATCCCAAACCGTAAGTGTATAATCTCCTGCAGGCTGGTTGTAAAGATTCTGCGCGGAATCGACCACAAGGCCTACTTCATTGGTCCATTCGAAGGTGTAAGCCGGTGTTCCTCCATCCACAAACACCTCAATAGCCCCGGTTGATTCACCCATAACCAGAACATCTGTTACGGCATCGAGTGTAATCTCCAATAATTCGGGTTGTGTTATTACTATATCTAAAGTCACTGAACATCCCAACGTATCCGTAAGCGCATCGGTAACGGTTACGGTGTATGTACCGGCAGGTAAGCCACTGATGTCTTCCGTAGTTTCTCCATTGCTCCACTGGTAACTATACGGTTCAACACCTCCTGAAACAGTAATATCGATTGATCCGGTGCTGTCGCCGTAACAAAGTACATTTACCGAATCGGCTATAATTTCCGGATTACTGATTACCAGATGCAACCAGGTTGTATCCGGACAA
>DASQBW010000796.1:0-2379 GCA_035635015.1 Draconibacterium sp.
GCCGTTGCGGATTTCAAAAATTACCGGGCAGGTAATGCCAGCGTTATTTAAAGCAATAGACGCATCGGTAAAATTGGTAAAATCAGGGTCTGTTCCACCAATAGTATAAATGCCACACATAGGAGTAGCCAAATCAAAAGCCATGGCTGTATCGTTATAATTATTGCAATCTGCACCCCCATTTGGACTTTCAATCCAGGCTTTTAGCTTATAACTTTCTCCACCTGCAAAGGTATAGGAGCCAATGCTTACAGTTTCGTTTGCTTTATATGTGAGAGAACCTGACCAGGTAAAAGGTGTTTGCATTACACCATTTACTTCCCAATGAATGTCAGCACTGGTCAATGTGTTGGTTCCCTGGTTTTGCAATTCTACTTGTATGTTTTGATTACCGACTGATAATGGATTTATCAGTCCAACAAATTCGTTTATGCCGGCATCCTGAGTACAAGGCGTATATTCTATGGCTCCTAAATCGGGCGATGCTCCACGAATAGTTGTTTTAATATCTGTTGTGATTCCGGTTCCTGCTTCTGCGGCATCATTTAATAATATCTGGTTTGTTTGAAGCAGTGAATCTGATGTGTAGAACGGATTTTTAGCAAAGCCATTGGTTTCCTGTCCGACTGCTGTTTGGAAACTGCTAAAATCTGTATAGTCTGTATCAAGAAAGTGTCCTAGTTTTTGTTTTGTGCTGTAATAGTTATTGTAATCAAAAATACCATTTAAAGTATCAGCAAAGTATGAAGCATAGCCTCCACCATTATTGGCAAAAATATTATTCTTTACCGTGTAGTTATCTCCACCCAGTACTTCCAGCCCAATGCCATTTGCCACATCGGTGCCGGTGATGTTGATGGAGTTAAAAACGATCTGCGAACCGGAACCATTTTCCTGCAGGCTGATGCCTTTGGCAATACCTACACCATCTGCTTCTATAAAATTGTTTGCTACAAGGTTGTTTGTACCGTTTACGATAATTCCTGTCCCAGCCTGGATGTTTAGAAATCGGTTTTCGGAAATGGTGGCGTTGTTGGCAGTTATGTTGATTCCATCACCTGCCTCTACTTTATCAATTGTATTGTTTGATACTACACCATGACTGCCTGTCAATAGGATACCTAAATCCAGTGTGTTTAGTATCTGGTTGTTGCTAACTTTAAAACCAGAGGAGTAAATGTCTGCGTATAACCCATTTGTTTGATAATTACTTACTATATTGGAATCAATAACAATAAAATTTACGATGTTTTGACAAACTATACCTTTACCAATAATATCAAAATTCGAGGCTTCTAATGTATTTTTTTTAACGGTAATACTATCACCATCTGTAGTATAAACACCTATCTGTTCACCATAAAGAGCATCGTTTTTAATTGTATTTTCAATGATTTTAATATTAAACAGAGATGCTCCGCGTGTATAAATACCTATATTATTTCCTTTTCTATCTGACGTAGCCCTGTTAAAAGCACTGATGAAATTTCTTAAAATAATTACCCTTGAAGAATTAAGTATTTCAACACCTCTAGAGTAACCAGACCAATAGTTAATAGTATTTATCTGAGTTATATCGTTTGAATATATATTTGCACAACATGAGCTTTCAATAAAGATTCCTGTTAGTGACCCTGTTGAACTTCCGGAATAATATATGGAGTTGCTAAATATATTAATACTTGTATCACTATTTAGGATGAGCCTTCTAAATCTATTATCAGAAACTTCAATATTCTTACTTTTAGAAATAATAAAATCCTGGGCATATAAACTGGTGTCGGTAATATGGTTACCCATAATATATACAGGATTGCCGTTCGTAACGGTTATGTTAAGGATGAAATTGTTTTCTACAATAATTTCTTCAGCAGAAGAGTTGTCCGGATGTTGCAAGTCCAAATTGTAACCTTCCATGTTATTTGATCGAAAGGTCAGGTTTTTGTCCACGCTTGTAGCAGGACTTACTACGTTCCCCAATTGACAGGATTCAAAACGTATGTTGTTGCTTTCATTCTGAATAAGAACAGAGTTAGTTCCATTAGTCCGTAATACACCCATATCCTCAAACAATACATAATCACAACCAGTTAAGGCCAGTGTAAAATCGTTGCTTGGGTTGCTTGTCTGATAATGCAGTTCCACCAAGCTGCTGTCGCCACTCTCACCACGGAAGGTGATGGTATTGGTGGCGCTGGAGCCATTTATCTCATATAGTTTTATTTGTTCGTTGTATATGCCGTTGCGGATTTCAAAAATTACCGGGCAGGTAATGCCAGCGTTATTTAAAGCAATAGACGCATCGGTAAAATTGGTAAAATCAGGGTCTGTTCCACCAATAGTATAAATGCCACACATAGGAGTAGCCAAATCAAAAGC
>DASQBW010000797.1:0-2903 GCA_035635015.1 Draconibacterium sp.
GAATGTTTACAGAAGAAACCGGCTACGATCCGCACAGCCCGTACTCGGCGTCAAAAGCCAGTTCCGATCATTTCGTGCGTGCCTATAACGATACTTTTGGCGTGCCAACGGTAATTTCAAACTGCTCGAATAATTACGGTTCGTTCCAGTTCCCCGAGAAGTTGATTCCACTGTTTATTCACAACATTAAAAACAACAAACCACTACCTGTATACGGTAAAGGTGAAAACGTGCGCGACTGGCTTTGGGTAGTTGATCATGCCCGTGCGATAGATGTGATTTTTCACAAAGGCGAAATTGGCGAAACCTATAACATTGGCGGTTTTAATGAGTGGACCAACATTGATCTGATTCGGGTGATGTGCCGCAAAATGGACGAAAAGCTGGGCCGTCCTGAAGGCGAATCGGAAAAGCTGATCACTTATGTGAAAGACCGTGCCGGGCACGATTTGCGTTACGCCATTGATGCCACAAAAATTAAAAATGAGCTGGGGTGGGAACCATCATTGCAGTTTGAAGAAGGTATTGAATTGACCATCGACTGGTACCTTGAAAATACCGGGTGGCTGGAGAATGTAACTTCAGGCGACTACCAGAAATACTACAAACAACAGTACGTAAAAAGATAATTTAAAACAGATCAGTGATGCTATCACTCCGAACGATAGTATCATTATCCTCCATAAAAAAATAAGAAAAGGAGATACAACATTGTGTTTCCTTTTCTGTTTTAGTAATTATATTTTTTTCAAATATTGTAACTTGTACAAACAAAAAAAACGTTCTCAGAACATACAAAAATTAAACGCATTAACATGAAACAAAAATTTCTTTTGCTTGCGCTGTTAACTTTTTTAATGGCGTGTAGCACAACAAAACAGGTTCGCACTTCGCAGAAAGGGCTGAAAGGTGATTGGACGCTGGCTTCCATTACTACCGCTCAGGGAAATATTGTAGCCATAAAAACGTTGTTTGATCAGGCATCACCCGATTGTTTCGAGGGCAGTCAATGGAGCTTTGTGAGTAATAACAATTCCGGAACTTATTCATTTATGGATGTTGCTTGCCTAAACGCAACGCATTCAATAAAATGGTTTATGGAAGAAGATGGAGAAGACATTTATTTCCTCTGGAAATTTATCCCCGACGGTGTAAAACCAAAGGATGTAACTGCCGGTTACAAGTTAAAACTACTTTCAGAATCGGAAACCGAATTTGTGTTGGTTCAGGACGCTTCGTTTGAGGGCGACATCATTTCAATTTATTATCAATTTGTCAGAAATTAAGATTACAGCTATGAAGAAGATAACAGTATTTGTTCTCGGTTTATTTATTGCCGGGATGTTTCTAAATGCTTGCAGTTCAATCCAAAATGCTAACAGTTCGCAAAAGGGTGCCGGAATAGGTGCAGCTGCAGGAGCGGCGTTAGGCGCGTTAATTGGTGGAAAAGATAACCGTGCGGCCGGTGCTTTGGTGGGGGCAGCCGTTGGAGGTGGAGCCGGTGCTATTATTGGTCACCAGATGGATAAACAAGCCGAAGAAATTGAAACAACAATGCCGGGAGCCGAAGTGGTTCGAAGCGAAGAAGGAATTCAGTTGATTCTGGACGAGAATGCCGATGTGCGTTTTGGCTTCGACAGCTCAGATTTGACCAGCGAGTCGCAGGCAAACCTCGGTAAACTTGTTGAAATATTTAACAAATATCCGGATACCGATATTTTGGTAATTGGGCACACCGACAGTGATGGTGCAGAAACTTACAATCAAACTTTGTCGGAAAGGCGTGCTGCATCTGTAGTTACTTTCTTAAAATCAAATGGAATAGTAGCTTCACGTTTAAGCTCCACAGGAATGGGCGAATCGCAACCGAGAGCTACAAACGATACCAAAGAAGGGAAAGCACAAAACCGCAGGGTAGAATTTACAATTACTGCCAATGAAGATATGGTGAATGCTGCAAGAGAAGAGGCAGGTGAGAATTAATTTCAATGTCATTTTCAGAACTTAGATGTTAAGAAGTGAAAGGACTTTGAAAATTGTATTCCAAAACTTTCAGGAACAGAAATTTATACTATCTTTGCGCCACATTTTTCAAAATTAAAAATTAGAATTATGCCAGTAAAAATGAGATTAGCGCGACACGGTCGCAAACGCTACGCATACTACCACATTGTAGTAGCTGATAGCAGGGCGCCACGAGATGGCAGGTACATTGAGAGAATTGGCACGTACAATCCGAACAATAATCCTGCTACTATCGATCTCGATTTTGACAAAGCTTACGACTGGCTTGTTAAAGGCGCACAACCAACCGACACTGTAAGAGCAATTTTGTCTTACAAAGGTGTATTGTACAAAAAACACCTGATGGGTGGAGTTAAAAAAGGAGCTTTCGATGAAGCTGAAGCCGAAAAACGTTTAGAAAGCTGGATTGCAGCAAAAGAAGCTAAAATTCAGGCAAAAATCGACCGCTTGGCCGGTGATGCCGCTGCAGAAGCTGAAAAACAACTGGAAGCTGAGAAGAAAGTCAACGAAGACAGAGCTGCTGCTATTGCTGCAAGAGATGCAGAATTAGCTGCTGAAGTTGAAGCTGCCGCTGCTGCTGAAAAAGCAGAAGCAGAAGCCGAAGAAGCTGCAGAGGAAGAAGTAGCAGCCGAAGTTGAAGAAACTCCTGAAGCTGAAGCACCTGCTGCTGAAGAGGAAGCTTCGGAAGAAGAAAAAGGTGCGGAATCTTAAGAAAGACAACTCATCTTATTATAGAAAACCACTTGCCGATTGGCAGGTGGTTTTTTTGTGAACTCAAGTCCGCGACCTAATTTTTACTGAAACATTCAGCGATCGGCTACTATTGTGGTTTCTTCTTTCGAAGGGCCTGAAACAATTTGATCATCTAATTACCGGAT
>DASQBW010000798.1:0-12313 GCA_035635015.1 Draconibacterium sp.
ATTGCAGTGCGTCTTGTTGAATAAATTTTGGTAATTCGATGTAAATTTTCTCCTTAAATTTTTGGATAAAGGGCACTTCGGGATCAAAGCGGCTCCAGGTAATTTTTGAAAAAGCCAAAAACAAACCATCCATCTCATTCAGGTTCATTTTCTTGAGCCACTCCATCGAATTTATCCGAAAATAAAACTCTTCTTTCCTTGCATTTTCTTTGCTTTTCAAAGCATTCACTATTTTTTGTCTGTGCCCGTATTTTAACTGTTTATATTGGATTTTGGCATCTTCCAATTTCGAAGGAAATTTCACATCGCTAATCCCTGCCAGATAAACGTCGCTGTTAGGTTTTATCTGTTTCCCACCTGAATGAATTTTAAAATATCCATTCTCTTCAATCACCTCACGCACTTTCACCGTTTCCTGCTTTTCGGCATTGGGCAAATGAAACCTTAATCGAAATCCTGTCTCAACTTCCATTTTTGAAGAAAACCAGATATACTGTCCTTTTATCTGATTAACTTTCCCGAGATATACCCCTGCAACTGTTTTCTCCGAAACTGCTTTTTTAACGTCTTTTCCCATAAAATAGGCTGTTTTCTCACGTCCAAAATCCAGTTCAAGAAGTTCCTTCGCATTTTTGATATTCCCGGGATTATTTAAAGCCATACGATACGCCTGAGCTACTCTGTACGTATATTCCCCCGATTTCATTCGCCCCTCAATTTTTAAACTTGAAACGCCTATCTTTTCGAAGCGAGATACAAAATCAATTAACTGATTATCTTTCAGATTAAAGAGGTAGCGAGATGAATATTGGGTGGTGTAAGTTCGGCGGCAAGGTTGCGTACAAAGACCACGATTAGCTCCCCTGCCCCCGGCATAACTGCTGTACAAGCACATCCCTGAAAAAGAGTAACAAAGTGCACCATGTATAAAAACCTCCGTTTCTACTTTACTTTTTTTACATATTCTGGTGAGTTCGCTTAATGTGAGTTCGCGGGCTAGTACCACCCGTTCAATACCTTTTTTAAATGCATAATTGGCTCCGGTGGAGTTATGAATTCCCATCTGGGTACTTGCATGCAAAACCAATTTGGGGAAATAACTTCGTGCAATATAAAATACGCCCCAATCCTGAATAATCACAGCATCTACTCCTGCCTGATTTAGAAAATTGAGGTAATCAAGTAGTTCTGGAATTTCATTATTCTTCACAACCGTATTTAACGTAATATAAACCTTAACCTTCTCCTTTTTTGTTTGTTGCAAAATTGTCAGGAGCTGACCATTGGTAAAATTTTTAGCTCTTCCGCGTGCATTAAATTGTTTTAATCCCAAATAGATGGCATCAGTTCCTCCACGAAGAGCAGCATAAAATGATTCTGGATTTCCAACAGGGAGAAGTAGTTCCGGCTTTTGCATAAAAAATTTTGGGGCAAAATTAGCAATAATAAATTTTAAATATCCCAAATATTTTAGCACATTTGAAAGCCTAAAAATATTTCAGAAAATGGTTTAGAAATACGGCAAAAGTGTATAGAAAATATGGCCATACTCGATTAGTGAGATTTGTTTGGCAGAATATTTGATATTATATTTTAACAAATGGCTTTTTGTACAACCCATTAATAACTTCGAATTTAAAATGACAAAAATGAAACGATTTACCTTAATAGGCATTATAATCCTGGCAAGCACACTTGCTCTGAAAGCACAATCATCCTACAGCCTTCAAAGCTCACTTGATTTTTTTCAATCCTATGACAGAATATCCCGGAACCATACCGGGAACGCAGTTAAAGATAATATTGACGGCTCACCATATCTCAACGAAGAATTTATTGAAGGAACAATTTATACTTATCAGAAAGTTCAGTTTGAAGGGATTCCGTTACGTTATAATATTTATCTGGATGATCTGGAATTCCGGACTCCCGACAATGATATTTTAGCACTGGCAACTCCTGAGATTGTTGAAAAGGCCGTGGTTGGAGAATATAATCTTAGCTATATTCCGTATATGTTGGCAAACAGAATGAAACGTGGCTATTTTATACTTCTTAAAGAAGGCGATTTAAGCTTGTATGCCCGACCGGTTATTTCATTTCAGGAAGCTGAAGCTGCGGGAGCTTATGCGGAGGCTCAACCCGCAAAATATGTTGAGCAACCGAATGATTATTACCTTCGGTTTGGCATGGATGCTGCCATAAAAATTGAAACGAAAAAAGATTTGGAAAATGCTTTTTCCGACCATCAGAAAGAAATTGAAAGCTTTATTAAAAAGAACAAAGTTAAACCGAATAAAGAAGACAAGTTAATTGCCCTGGTTGAGTATTACAACTCACTTTAATGCTAATACCGGCTAAAAATATTCAGGATTAAACCACTATGCACTGGAAGTACATAGGTTTAAGAATGAATAAAATTCATAAAAAGGAGATTCGAGACATGAGATTTGAGTAGTGAGTAACGAGCAAAAAGACTACTCAATAATAAAATAACATTCATCCGATAACAACAGTGGCACCAAAATTATTTGGTGCCACTGTTGGTTAAACACGTTTAATAATTAGTGCTTATTTAAGTAAAAAATAAAAATTATTGCCAAACAAATGCAACATTGATATATTGCATTCGTCATTGATTCAGAAAAGTTAAAGATTGAATACACTTTACAAAAATATTCATCAGGAGATCATTGATCAGTGTATGCAAGGAAGCCAAAAGGCACAGTTCCAGTTGTACAAATTGTATTACAAAGCAATGTATAGCGTATGCCTGCGCATCTTAAATGATGAAATGGAAGCTGAAGATGTTATGCAAGAAGCATTTTTAAACGCTTTTAGCAAACTGAATTCCTACAAAGGAGAGGTTAGTTTTGGGGCATGGTTAAAGCGTATTGTGGTAAATCGTTCTTTAGATTATTTAAAAAAACGAAAGGTGCATTTTGAGGAAGTTAATGAGCGTACTGCTCAAATTCCGGAGTACCAAACGGAAATAAAACAAGTTGATGACAAAATATTAAAACAGGCCATCCAGGAGCTTCCGGATGGTTACCGGGTAGTTTTAAGCCTGTACCTGATTGAAGGTTACGACCACGATGAAATCAGTCAGATTTTAGAGATATCCAATTCTGCATCAAGAACCCAGTTACTTAGAGCAAAAAACAAGTTACGGGAAATACTGAAAGGAAAAGAAATATTTTCATACAACTAGGAATATGAAAGAAAAGGACAACATAGAGAAACTTATTTTTGACAACATTGACAAGTTGAATGATAACGAACCAATGGAAGGTCACTTTGCTCGTTTTGAAGCGAAGCTGAATGCGCAACATAAATCAAATAGAAAGTTTAGATTGAACACGGTATGGAAAGTTGCGGCAGCCATCGTATTTATTTTTCTGGCTACCAACCAGGCATTTATATATTTTTCGCCTGGCAATAAGGGTGTTTTCAATAACAAAACTGAAAATATAACGCTTGCAACTATATCGCCCGAATACAGGGAAGTTGAATATTATTACACCAGTTCAATTAATACAGGCATAGAACAATGGAATAAATGGATGGAAGAAGGCCTGATCTCTGATGAAGAACAGAACATGATGAATGAAGAACTTACTGAATTTGAAACGCTTTACAAAAATCTGCAAGAAGATCTGACTGCGAATCCTAACGACCAGCGTGTTATTAATGCAATGTTAGAATATTATCAGGCTAAGCTTAGTGTAATAAATATAATTATCACCAAACTGGAAGAGGTACAGCAAAAAAGACAAGAACAGGAGACATCGGCCATATAGTAGTATTAGGTGTGGTAAAAAAACTATTAGTAAATATTAAAACCAGAATAAAATGAAGGCATTAAAAAGAATTTCAGCACTATTTCTGATAGGCGTGTTATCGGCAGGAACAGCAGTATTTGCTGAAGAAAAAACAAAGGAATTTCACCAATCGTGGTTGAACAATGAAGTTGCATCATTAGAAATCGACAACCGTTTTGGAGAAGTTAAAATCAACAATTCTGAAGGCGATTCCGTAATCATTCATGTAATTGTTACTGTCGATGCACCGAATGAAAGGAGAGCTGACGATTTGCTCGAACTGATTGAAGTTAACATTAGTAAATCAGGGAACTCTGCGAAAGCGGTTACTGATATTAAAAACGACTTTAAAAGTCAAAGACAATTTAGTATCGATTATGAGGTAAATATTCCGTCGGACAAGAACCTGAAGATCAACAACAAATATGGCAACACCATCGTAGGCAGGCTTACCGGTGACGGAGAATTCGTTAGTAAGTATGGTAATTTTACCGCTTACGAATTAAACACACCACCTAGTGGATCATTAAGCCTCGAGCTCGCCTACGGAAATGCAAACATAGGAGCGGCCTCATACATGGCAGTTGATGTAAGCTACTCGCCAATTGATATTGAGGAGGCGATTGAATTAAACATCGAATCGAAATATTCGAATATTAGTGTTGAAGAATGTAAAACTGTTATTATTGAATCGAAATACGACAAATTTAAATTTGAAGAACTGGAGTCGCTAAACGTGCGCATGAAATATTCCAATATCCAAATTGAAGAGTTGGCAAAGCAATTAGTTGTTGAATCGGGCTACGGAGGCATTAAGGTTGGAGAAGTAGATTCGAATTTCGAATTAATTGATATCACCAATAGCTATGGTCAGATTTCCCTGGGCCTGGATGATGCAAGTTATTCGATTGACGCCAGCTGCGATTATTGCGGCATATCATATCCTGAAAGCGAATTTTCAGGAAATCGTATTAAAGAAAATAACAAAAGCACAGTGGTAGGCCAGGTTGGAACAGAACAGGGAGGAAAAGTTACCATAAAAAGCCGTTATGGCGAGATAAAGTTAGACGACTAATACCAAAACTAAAAGAAAGAATAGTTACAAACCGTTGACAGTTATCTGTCAGCGGTTTTTCACACTCAATAATACTGATTATACGAGTCGGAATTAAATGAAAACAGACGCTCACTTTGGCAGTAACAACAGAACCTCAATACCCCATATTTCTTCCAACATTTATCTGATAAAGACTGAATAATTTTAATAAAGTTAGACAGGCATAAACTTCAATTTTCGCTAAATTCTCATTTTACAACACTTTGTATTTGAAGAATTGAAAACCTGATTTGACTACGGGAAAGTTATAGCTATGATTTTATATTAAGTGTGGGTTGGCCAACAATAATGTTAGAAATACTATGCACAAAAAAAGGGCCTCCACGAGGGAGACCCAATTAATTTACTACTACTTAGTTAAAAACTTACTTTTTGAACTTGACTGTATACTCTTTCGCTTGCCTGGGCAGCTTTTACTCCAATGCGTACAAAACAATAACCTTGATCTAACAGACGCGGTGGAATCTCAGCACTAAAATTCACACTCGACATACTGCCTATTGCTGCCGCACTCAATTCCTGTTTACTGTCGTTATAAACCTGGTCACAAATAAGTGTTCGGCTAATGTACAACGTTGCATTTTCCAGGGTGGAAGTTCCAACAATTTGATTTATTGCACACGTTGCATCAATGTTATTACCACTCTTTGTAAATGATTCGTTGGCAACCATAAAATATGGTGTTACCTCATAATCAATAGACTCTGAACCATTTAATTCAAATGTAATTGTATCTGTACGTAACACCCAGGGCTGAGTAGTTCCTGCCGGGCTAATCAGTTTATAGGTACCATCAAAGATTAATCCATTAAAAGTACCCTCATGACTAAGGCGCATATCAAAAGCTTCATACAGCTCGTAACCGGGTTGGTACAACTGTAAACGTAATGCATTATGACGGAGGCCTAATGCTTGCCCGTCATATACAACTCTGCCTTCAATGACAGACTTTGGTTCATCAAAATTATCGAAGGCACATGAGCTTAATAACAAGCTTAATAAACCTACTATTAAATATATTCTATTCATAACTTCTATTTTTAATTATTGGTTAGGATTTTTAACTAAACTCGGGTTAGCACTGATTAGTGCATCCGAAAACTCTCCATAATAATTACCCAATCTGAAAAAACGTGCGAAATCTACTTGTCTTGGTGCTTTTTTCTTCACAAATATATATTTGTTGTGCATGTCTGGATTTCCCGGTGCAATTACCCGATATGGCCAGAGTGCCCCATGTTCAGCGGTAGTAAATGTGCCATCAGTAGAACGTGTGCCATCAAATAACACGTGAGCAATTCTGAAACGTTTCAAATCCCACCAGCGTAAGCCTTCAAAGGCAAGCTCTACCCTACGTTCGTTCTGAATACGTTCTATTGAGATTGTACTTGCATCCAGAGGCTGAATACCAGCTCTATCTCTTACCTGGTTGATGTAACCCAGAGCTTCATCCATATGCGAAGCTCCGCGCTCATAGGCTGCTTCTCCTGCTATCAACAGGATTTCGCCATACCTGAAATAGGGCCACCAAACCTGGTTACCTTGCGAACGGATACCATCTCCCGGCTTGTCGCTGATAAATTTACGCATTGAAAAACCGGAATTTGCGGTATGGATCTCCAAACCCAGGGGGCCGTTACTTCCAACCAACGGGCCACCATCATCCCAAACGGTGCCAATACCTGAACCTGAATAATAAGTAAAGTTATCATCTGTTAATGAACCTTCTGTACCATCCCAAATAGCTACTCCGGCCAAAATATCAACATCCTGCCCTTTGAAAGTCGACCCCGGAACAAGAACAGTTCCAAACAAACGTGGATCTTTTCCTTCAAAAAGGTCTATCATATCGGCATACAAGATATAGTTTCCCTCGGAATCTTTGGTTTGTAATGTTCCATCAAAATCAGTTTGGTATTCATATGATTCAACAAGACCAAGTGTCGGTGACAAGTGGCTTGCTTCAGAAGCATCTTCTCGCAATGAGCGGGCAATGTTAAAATTCGTAAAGTTATGCGTTTTTCCAGTGGTAAAATCCTTGGCAAAAATAACTTCAGTATTGCCCGATTTATTGTTGATAATACTATAGAAATTATCAGCTTTTGAAGCTGAATTCATTAATTGAAATGGTCCGTTATTAATGATCTCTACGGCTGCTTCCTGTGCCTTCTGATAATAACCATCTGACATTCCTGCAGGAATACCAACTTCTCCTCCGGGTAAGGTAATAGGTGTTGCCATCATCGAGTTATACTTAGCCAAAGAACCTGCATAAAGCATTGCACGTGCTTTTAACGCCAAAGCTGTCCATTTTGTGGCACGTGTTTGTGATGATCCGTTTAAGCTTAGGTCTTCCTTTATTGCATCAACCTCCGAAGCAATAAAATCATAAATATCAGATTCTTTACTTCTCGGGATTTGAACAGCTTCAGGATCCTGCAGAAAATCATCGTATACATAAGTGCTTGTAATCAGCGGTACTCCACCCATTCTTTTTACCATTTCAAAATAAGTATAAGCCCTTAAAAAACGGCCTTCGGCGATATACAACTTTTTATTTGCCTCATTTATTTCTGTTGCTGCTGTAGCTTTTTCAATAAAATCATTCAAATGACGGATATAACCGTAGTCATAGATGTTCTGGTAACCATACCCGTATGTGCTGAATTCATTAAGATTATTCCATAAACCGGTGTACATCAGGTCATCAGTAGTGGCCAACGGGTCTTCGCTTCCATATATGCTTGCATAAACCGGAATACGGTTATACAAATTGGCCAGGTGACTTACTATCAGGTCATCTGAGCTCCATAATTGTTCATCAACAATTATGGTTTTTGGTGTTACTTCCAGATAATCTTCACAACTGGTACTAATGGCAAGCAATAATACGATTGAAGATATATATATAAGTATTTTTTTCATAATATTATTTTTAGAAGGTTAAGTTTACGCCAACATTAATAATTTTTGACTGAGGATACTGCAAACCACTCGTTGTAGAGAGTTCAGGATCGATATCAAATTCTTTGACATTATCAATCGAGAACAGGTTATATGCATTTGCATAAACGCGGCAGTTCTGAATTCCGAAATAAGTAAGGTATTTTTTTGGAATATTATACCCAATATCGACATTTCGTAAACGCAGGTAAGTTACATTTTTCGCCCAATAGGTTGAACTCTGGCTATTAAAATGAGAATCAGCATTTGACCTGATAGGAGGTTTATCGCCGGCAACCCATGAGTCATCACTTGGATTAAATATATCTTCCAAACGCCAAGTTCCTTCAAGTAACCAGGTGGCAGAGTTGGCACGTCCTTGCAGTGTATTCTGAAGTTCCCAGTCTGCCTGGAAGGTCATCAAAGATGCTCCCTGCCAAGATAAATTAAGATCGATACCTTTCCACGAAAAGTTCATCATAGAACCATAAGAAAGTCCCGGAGAACCACCAAAGATATTTCCGTAACCCCAAGGTGCTCCAAATGCCTGAGTATAACCCAATGGTCTCCGGTCGTAATCATTAATTATACCATCACCATTCACATCTTTTATTTTAATATCTCCGGGTAACATTGTAGTGTTACGACGGCCGTCAATGTCTACCGGGTAATTATTTATCTCTTCCATCGACTGGAACTGGCCAATAGCCTCATACATCCAGGTAATACCTTGAAAGCGTCCTTCACTACGGGTTCTGTACTCATCCCATGAGTTACCATAGCGCGGTTTATATCGGTCGCCGGTATATGATCTTGAAAAGCCGGCATTAACCGAGATTGAATAATTCAAATCCCTGACATTGCCAGAATGCCTTAAGGTACCATCAACACCTTGTTGGTAGGTTGATTCAAGGTTTTCATAAGGAAGTACAATATCGATCTCATTTGGGATCAGTACATCGTATCGACGTGCTGATAATCCTTTCATATCACGTCTGAAATAATCGATCTCTCCAACAAGCAAATTCTGTTTAATGGTAAAATCCAAACCTATATCAAGAATATATGCTTTAGCCCAGGTTATGTTTGTAGTTCCCGGATTCCTCAGACCTGTTCCAACTACCAGGTTTCCGTTAAATACCTGCGAACCGCTGTTATAATCATATCCCGACAGGTAATCAAATGCTCCGTAGTTACCCGGGCTCTCGTTACCCATCATACCGTAAGAAGCCCTTAACTTCAGGTTATCAAGTATACCCGATAGTCCGGTTCCCTGATAAAAAGATTCTTCGGATATTCTCCATCCCGCAGAAGCAGAAGGGAACAAGCCCCATCTTTGACCCGGAGGGAACAAATAAGATGCATCATAACGACCCGAGAGTTCCAGCAAATATTTGGATTTGTAGTCATAATTAATACGGCCTACATGACCAACTCTTGACGATGCACTCCAGCTATTGCTGAATCCTGTTAGTTCTGCGTATTGGATCAATTCAAGGTAGTTACTTGATGAAGCAGACCTCACATCCATATCACTTGGCCTTAGATAGTCACGGGCATCAAATACGTATGTTGCTTTAACGGAATGGTCTCCAAATTTACCTGCATAGTTTAACTGGCCTTGATAGGAGTTACTCATATTTAAAGTTGAATTTTTCCTGTGACTTCCGTTTGAAATACCTCCGGTTACATCATAAGTATCTGTTTCCTCATTATAAGTGTAGGTATTGTAGGAATAGGCAAACAAATCAAGATTACCCTGGTTCAACCCAAAAGTATATTGGAATCTTGCAGACAATCCCTTTATCGGAGTATCATACTGTGCATACAATATTGAATTAAATGACCTGTTAATTTGTTGATTGTATCCTATCCTGTCCTTGTAAAACAAGGCATGTTGCGATTCAATCCAATCCGTTGTGGCCGGGTAATCAGGATTACCGTTTGCGTAAGGATACCAGGTCGGATAGTTTCTTGTTAATCCGTACATCTCATTCCACATTGCATCTCCTGTTCCAACAGCAGGAGTACTGTTATCCGAGATGCTTCCTGAGATTTTTGCTCCAATGGTAATACGTTTTGAGATTAAACTTTCAATGTTTGACTGTAAGTTAATCCGGTTAAAATTAACATCAGCAAATGTTCCATCCTGGCTTAGTTTACTTAACGATAAATAGTAGGTTGTATTTTCACTACCTCCTGATGAATTTATATTGACATAGTACTGAGGTGCATTTTTCAAAACAAATTCATCATACCAGTCTGTTCCTTCGTAGCCGGGCTCAGTACCTGCCTGCCATTTTTCTATTTCTTCTTTTGTAAAGCTGGAGACAGTACCCGTGCCAGTGCTTGCCATTGTTTGGTTTACATCAGCCGAAGCCTTTGCAAAAACAAATGTTCCTGCTTTAGAAGGGCGTGGAAAACGTGTCCAGTTTTGCCATCCGTAATAGGAATTAATATTTATTTTTGATTTTTCGCCTCTTCTTCCTGATTTTGTAGTTACGAGTACTACTCCATTCGCTGCCTCAATACCATAGATTGCGGCTGAAGCATCTTTCAAAATAGTTATCGTTTCAATATTTGCAATATCCAGGTTATCAAATGTTTGCTGGTTGGATTGTGTACCATCGATTACATAAAGAGGAGTTCCCATATTACGAATCTGGATGTACAAACCTCTACCGGGACGACCATCGGCCATCCTTGTCATAACTCCGGATGCTTTACCGGCAAGTGCTTGTCCCACTGTTGGCACAGGAGATACCTCAAGCTCCTCGCTTTTTACAGCAGTTGTTGCTCCTGTAAGGGTGGCTTTCTTCTGCACACCGTAACCAACTGCAACCACCTCTTCAAGGCCAATTACATCTGCCTCAAGTATTACATCAATTGTAGATTGAGTACCGACTTCTACCTCTTTTGTATTCATCCCCACAAATGAAAATAGAAGAACAGCATCTTGAGGAACCTGTGTAAGTGTATAAACACCATCTTCATCTGTAATTATACCATTTGTAGTCCCCTGCACAACAACTGTTACACCAGGTAATGGAACACCGGCATTGTCAGTAACTTTTCCTGTTATTGTTCGCTGCTGAGCTGTAACACCGGACGATTGCTCAGGACTATCTTTAGTTTCGATTTTGGAATTTGACGCCAGTGTTTGAGAGAAAGTAGCCGCGAGTATTATCAGCACGACTCCTATAGCTCTTATTTTTATTAGGTTCCTTGTTTTTGGCGCATTAGAAACCATACTACAACATTTTTTTTTCATAAATTCTGTTGATTAAGATTAATGATTTGATTAGATTATGCCTTTCCCTTTTTTAAGTTAAGGCAACAAAAATTCAGTCAGGAGATTGTTGCTCTACCTCCTTAAAGTAGCTTAGTTGTTCATTCTCATAGGCATTAGTTTTAAGTTTTAGACTAGGTTTATTAATTGGTGTTTTAGTTCTTTTTAATGTCTGTGTTTACGTGATACTTAAAGCAACTAACATGAAAGTTGTAGCATATCATTTCATTTTTACATATATAAACCGTTAATAATATCCCGATTACAGCATACATTTGCGCTGAAGCTAATTTTCTCTAAAAAAATGTTTAACAAAGCATTATATCCTGATTGAGAAAGAATTCCGATAATAAGAATATATATATGAGTGCGAATATCTTTATTACTAACTAAAATGGAATGTTTCTGGAAAAAATTTTGGGGAAGTACTTTTAAGAGAAGAAAATAATGAGAAATTTCATATAACCGGTCGCGGTAAGTACGAACCAGATTGTGAATCGTATGGACAACCTTATTTTGGGGATACTTGATTAATAAAATATTATTTACTCTCAAGTTAAAATTAGGTTTAGTTAGTATATGTCGGTTTAAAGTTAACCAATTAAAAATAAAAAACAACAAATAATTCCACTGATAATTTAAATGGCACTTCAATCCTGTACTGATAAAGTAAAAAAATATGTAAAATATAATTTCATATGCGATCGGTCTGAACCTGAATGTATTATCTGAAATTGGGAACAGATTGTCATATAAACAAATTGACCGATACCGCTTATGATAGGATTTGATAATTAATTTGGTCCAAACGAGTGATAGTCAAGAATAATAAATTATAACACAAGAAGAGGTGTAGTGGAGTTTTTTCTTCGAATTAGGTAAAAAATACTAATAACTCTGTCTTTCAAAAATATTGATTTAAACAACACATTGAGGATAAGCCAGACATTAGTCAGATGGTTTGCCAGCGTGTTGTTATAATATAGTTCAGTGCATATTCTTCCCTGTTTTTTTCGTCGTCGATAACAGCTTCTGCCCTATCCTCTTTTTTAAGCTTCGCACATGCGTGATTATTATCACTTTTTTCAACTTTAAAGAATTTTTTCTTTATTATTTTGGTTACACAACCAAGAAACAATGTAA
>DASQBW010000799.1:0-4201 GCA_035635015.1 Draconibacterium sp.
GGATAAGGGCGATATTAATGAAGTAAAATTAATCAGTTCGGATATTAAGAAAAATCTTGAGAAAATTAATCATCACGGCAAACGTGCTGAATCGATTGTAAAAGGAATGTTGCTTCACAGCCGCGGTAGCAGCGGGAAAAAAGAACCGACCGACATCAACGCGTTGGCCGATGAATATTTGCGTTTGTCGTATCACGGTTTTCGCGCCAAAGACAAGTCATTTAATGCCGATTTTAAACTGGATACTGATGAGCAAATTCCCAAAATCAGTGTTGTGCCGCAAGACATTGGCCGTGTTTTATTAAACCTGATAAACAATGCATTTTACGCTTGTGCAGAGCGAAGTCTAAGGCTTGTAAATGAAAAAGTTAAACAAGCTGAAAACAGTTATAGACCTTTAGTTGTTGTTCAAACGATAAAGACCCGAAACGGAATAGAGATCAGGGTTAGCGATAATGGCCCTGGTATTCCGGAAAGCGTTAAAGAAAAAATATTTCAACCTTTTTTTACAACTAAACCAACCGGACAGGGTACCGGGCTTGGACTAAGTTTAAGTTACGACATTGTAAAAGCCCATGGAGGAGAATTATCGTTGGAAACTGAACCCGATGCAGGAACCAGATTTATTATAAAATTAAAAACAACATAATCATGGACATCAATTTACGGATACATACCCTGGTAGTTTTTGTAATGTTTTGTTGCTTTATTCCTCTCGGATTGTCGGCTCAAGGGCCGGTTTTAAAACATTCATACATTTTCAATGACGGTACTGCCAAGGATGGTGTCGGGGACGCTGATGCTTTGTTAATGGGAGGAAAGATCGAGAACGGGAAATATATCACATCAGAACAAGGTGAATTTATTCAGTTACCTGCTGACTTAATCAAAATAAACACCTATTCCTCACTGTCCCTGGAGGCGTATATTGTCGCAGGGAAAGACAATGGGACATTCACAATGTTATCTTATTTTGGTAACGAGAACGAAATATTAGGGTCAGATTTCATCTTTCAATCAGTTCAAAATGATGGAGTGTCTGCAACCGCAATTAGTTGTGAAAACGATTCTATCCCACAGAGTTCATCTACTTACATTTGGTTTAATGTGCTACAAGATGATCTCCCGCATTATCTGGTAACTACCTTCG
This sequence comes from Draconibacterium sp., assembly GCA_035635015.1. Lineage (GTDB taxonomy): Bacteria > Bacteroidota > Bacteroidia > Bacteroidales > Prolixibacteraceae > Draconibacterium. Next base: position 1,151 of record DASQBW010000799.1, read on the forward strand.
ACAACCATGAACTTAAATTCTATGTAGATGGAATCCTGGTTGGTTCATCAATAAATGAACCCTTTCCTGATAACGTAATCGAGAATATAGGGACACAAGTGGCTTACCTGGCTAAAAGTGGATTTGCAGCCGATCCGACATGGCTTGGCGCTATAGATGCTTTTAATATTTATGAAGGAATTCTGGATGCAGAAACCATTAGTAAGTCAGCACAGGCCTATCTTCCGGAACAGGTTTTAGCCCAGCGCAAATCGTTCATGCCTCAATATGCCCTGAAGATAGACAGTCTTCAAACTCTTATTGAAAACACTGAAGATAGTGAAGAAAAAGTAAAATGGTTAAACGAGTATGCCCGTCTCAACTTCTACAACAAAGATTTTGAAAGAGGATTTGATGCTATGATAGCAGCCCGTAATATGGCTAAACAATTAAATTTTAAGGGTGGTGAGGTTCTATTTCATTATACCATGGCAGCTATATTAGCACCCTGGACAGATATGGCTAACTACCATATTCAAAAAGCCAGGTCAATCGAAAACAATGAATTGTTTGAATTACCTGTAACTCCTCAGAATTATTCCGTACTATTTGACTTCATACAATTAAATAAATTAGAATCCCTCCGTAGAAAATATGAGGTTCAGGGTGATACAGTAACTCTTGCCGGTTTTGAAACCTTTTTAATACTTGCTTATTATTACGCAAATAGAATTCAGGATATAGAACACTACAGAGCTTTGGAGTTGTATAAGGAAATTGGCGAGCCCTATGCCGCTTTAGTTCTATACCAGATTTTTATCTCCGATGTCAGTGATGAGGCATTGAAGGACAGCATCAAGACTGAAGTACAGAATTACCTTAAACAGCTAAAAGATGAAAATGCAATTGGATCTTTACAATTTCAGATGGCAAATATATACAGGACAACGAATCATCCTGAATTGGCTCTGGAGTATTACCTGAAATCCATAAAATATTTTGAGGTAATAAAGGATTCAACCGTGTTGGAAAATGTGTATTGGAATATTGGCGAGTTATATGGTCTATTCAATATGTGGCCCAAAATGGTGGAGATTCATGACAAAAGAATTGATTTACTCACCCAGCTAAAAAGGTATGAAGATGCAGATGAAGCAAAAGCTTACGCTATATGGGCCTTACGTGGAACTCACCCCGATAAAGCAAGAATGTACATCAATAGTTTATTACAGGATAGCACGGATAACTCTTATCAATTAAGATTGGCCCAGAAAAACGATTTGGAAGGATTAATTGCCTTGGATAATGAACAGTACAGTGATGCTGTTCCGAGATTTGAAAAGGCCTTAAGTTACTATGTGCCGTATCAGGTATATGGCGCTGCTCAATGGAATTACAAACACCTGGCGCTCTGCTATTATTATATGGGTGAATATGAAACAGCCCTGGATTTTGCCAATAAATCAATGGATTATTCAAAATATGTAACCCTGGGTGATGTTTATGATAGAGAAATCAGCATTACAACTTCAGATATTTATGCAGCCTTGGGAAATACAACCATGGCCTATGAATATCTTAAAAAATATCATGAAGTGGTATCCCGGGTTGAAAATGCGGAATCGAGCCAGGGTATCTTTGAAACACTGGTAAGTTCCGCCCTTGAAGAAACCCAGGAAGAAATTGATCAATTACAGCAGGAAAGGGCCTTAAAAGAACAACAAACTAAAACACAGCGCTTATGGATTTTTTCTATAACCGGGGCACTTCTTTCGACCCTGTTACTTGCTTTTATTTTATTCCGTAACAACAAAAACAAACAAAAGGCAAATGCTTTGCTTAGTAAGCAAAAAGCAGAAATTTTGAGCACTTACGAGCAATTAAAATCCACACAAGCCCAATTGATTCAATCCGAAAAGATGGCCTCGTTAGGTGAACTCACGGCTGGCATTGCCCACGAAATCCAAAATCCGCTCAACTTTGTCAATAATTTTTCGGAAGTAAACAGTGAATTGATAGACGAACTAAAAGAAGAAATTGACAAAGGGAATATTGATGAAGTAAAAGAACTGGCAGAAGACTTAAAGGACAACGAGGCAAAAATAATACATCATGGTAAACGGGCTGAATCAATTGTAAAAGGAATGTTACAACATAGCCGCGGCTCAAGTGGTCAAAAGGAGCTTGTTGATATCAACGCATTTGCTGATGAATACCTGCGCTTGTCTTACCACGGATTACGTGCAAAAGACAAATCCTTTAACGCCGATTTCAGGCTCGATGCTGATGAACGGCTGCCAAAACTGGAATTAGTGCCGCAAGATATAGGCCGGGTTTTTATAAACCTGATAAACAATGCATTTTATGCAGTTGCCGAAAAAATGAAGGAAAATAAGCAGGGAACTTTTAAACCGGAAGTACTGGTGAGTACCAGAAAAAGCAACGCCCAGGTTGTAATTAAAATCATTGACAATGGAAACGGAATCCCTGAAAAAATAAAGGAAAAAATATTCCAACCGTTTTTTACCACTAAACCTGCCGGCCAAGGCACCGGATTAGGCCTGTCAATGAGTTACGAAATCATTACAAAGGGGCATAACGGAGAATTGAAAGTGACATCAAAAGAAGGAATTGGAACCGAATTTATAATATTAATACCGATAGCACAATGACAAAAATATTAGTGGTTGACGATGAGAAAGATATTCAATCCTTGTTTGAACAACGATTCAGAAGAGAGATTAGAAATGGAGAAGTAAACTTTGAATTTGCCTATTCAGGGGAAGATGCATTGTTGTGCATGGAGAAATTTAAACATGAGGCTATTTTAATTCTTTCCGATATTAATATGCCTGGAATGAGTGGTTTACAGCTTTTGGAGAGGATTAAAATCAAGAACCACACTCCCCCACCTGTTGTAATGATGATTACGGCTTATGGTGATTCGGAGAATTACAATAAGGCCATGGAACTTGGTGCCGACGATTTTCTAACCAAACCTGTGGATTTTTCGGAGTTAAAGACTAAAATTAAAAAATTAGGTTCATGACAAAGATATTGGTAGTTGACGAT
>DASQBW010000800.1:0-3210 GCA_035635015.1 Draconibacterium sp.
CCAGCTCTTTCCAGTTAAAAGCTACCCATTCCATAATATCTTTTTTGCGGTTATCGTGTGCTACAATCGCTATATTTTTTTTCTTCTTCATTTTCTTCATGTTCGTAAATCTAATCAATCTGACCTTTGGTTTTGTGACAAAGATATGTGCTAATTCGCAACAAATTGCTATTTACAGCAGGCGTTTTATTTCGTCAATCATGTTTTTAGCCAGCATATCAGCTTCAGCGGGTGATTTTGCTTCAGCATAAATACGAATGATTGGTTCGGTATTTGATTTACGAAGGTGAACCCATGATTCAGCAAAATCAATTTTTACACCATCGGTTGCAGTTACCTCTTCATGAGCATATTTTTCCTCCATTTTTACCAGGATACCATCCACATCAATATCGGGTGTGAGCTCGATCTTATTTTTCGAAATAAAATAATCGGGGTAGGTTTCTCTCAACACCGAACACTTAAGGTTCGACTTTGCCAAATGAGTAAGAAACAGAGCTGCCCCAACCAGCGCATCGCGGCCATAATGGCTGGCAGGATAAATAATTCCACCATTTCCTTCTCCGCCTATAATTGCATTTGTCTCGCGCATTTTGGCCACAACATTCACTTCGCCAACCATGCCGGCTGCATAACTTTGTCCGTGCTTTTCGGTGATATCGCGCAGCGCACGGCTCGATGAAAGATTGGAAACCGTATTTCCCGGAGTCTGGCTTAAAACATAATCGGCAACGGCTACCAGCGTGTATTCTTCGTTAAACATGCTGCCGTCTTCGTTAATAATTACCAGGCGGTCAACATCCGGATCGACAACAAAACCAACGTCAACTTTATTCTTACTAATAATTTCTGCTGTTTCTACCAGGTTTTCAGGGATCGGTTCAGGAGTATGTGCAAAATGCCCACTTGGTTCGCAGTTTATTTCAACAATATTTTTTATTCCGAGTGCTTTCAATAATGCCGGCATGGCAACTCCGCCAACCGAGTTTACAGCGTCGACAGCTACCGAAAAGTTGGCTTTTTTTATGGCTTCAACATCAACCAAATCAAGATCCAGGACGTGTTGCACATGAGTATCGGTATAATCTTTTTCAACTACAGTTCCCAACTCATCAACTTCGGCAAAGCTGAAATCTTCAGCATCGGCAAGTGCCAGCACTTTTGCTCCTTCTGCCGCATCCAGAAACTCTCCTGCTGCATTTAACAGTTTTAATGCATTCCATTGTTTTGGGTTATGACTTGCAGTGAGGATAATTCCGCCATCCGCCTGTTCTACGGTAACGGCAATTTCGGTGGTTGGCGTAGTTGCCAGCCCTATGTTCACCACATTACATCCCATTCCCGAGAGTGTTGAAACTACAATTGAAGCCACCATTTCGCCCGAAATTCGCGCATCGCGTCCAACCACTACGGTAATTTTTTCTTTGTCTGCTTTTTGTTTGGCCCAGGTGGAGTAGGCGGCCGTGATTTTAACCAGATCAAGCGGGCTTAAACCTTCGCCCGGTTTTCCTCCTATGGTACCTCGTATTCCCGAGATTGATTTTATAAGTGTCATTATCGATTGTTCAGTTTAAGGGCATAAAGATAAAAAGTAGAATGTGAATATAGTGGCTTAAACGGCAAAAGTAACCGATATGTTGGTAGAGTTTGTGGATTTTGCTTCACTAGATACTGGATACTGGATACTTAATTCTTGATACCGGATGCTCGATACCTGGTTATGGATAATTGTAATAATAAAACTGTTCACTGCTACTGGATACTGCGACTGTTAACTGTTCCGGAATTCAGTCCAATTCTTCCAACTCGCGCAGGGTAGCTTTTAGCTTTTTAATGTAGTTACCGTAAAGTTTCCGGAATCCCCAACGAAGGAAAAAGAAAATGGCTCCACCAAACAGCACCACTATCAGCACCGAAATTACAATTACCAATAATAGTTTACTTGTTCCAATATCGGTAAATTGAAGTCCCTGAAGTTCTGCATTGTGATTCAATCCCTCGTACATTCCTGTGGTAAAAGCCGACGCCATTGCCAATAGTATACTTGCAAGTGCCAGGTAAAAGAGACGTTGATAGAGCGTTAGTGTCTCAATAATTTTTTTCAGTGTACCTTTCAAATCGCAGGCTACATCGCATTGCCGTCTTACCCGGTAGTATTTAATTACAAAATACAGGAATGTGGTAACGATAAGTACATTGCCAAAAACAGCCAAAAACAATACCCAGTTTGGAATAGGCATCTCGCTGTAATATTTCTCAATGGTTTCGGGCGAGAAGATAAAATCGTCAAAAGTAAACAGGAGGATTAGTCCCAGTAAAACCACAAACCCAATTTTTATATTCCGGTCAATACGATCAATTAAACTTCTCGTACGTTTACTGAGCATAGTGTGCAACTGATTTTCGTCCAGTTCTTTGGAGGGGGCCATTTTGCTCCATGTTTTTTTCAGTTCCTTTAGTTCCATAACTATTACGCTTCAGTTGCCATTAGTTTTCTTAGCTTTTTCTTTATCCGGTTCATTTTTACCCTTACATAGTTTTGGGTGATGCCGGTAATTTCAGCTATCTCTTCGTATTTTTTACTCTCGAGGTAAAGCAGCACAATCGACTTTTCAATTCCGGTAAGCTGCTGAATGGCTTTATGCAATACTTTAATGTTCTCTTCGGTTTCGCTATCGTACTTCTCATCTTCAATCTGGAGATTTTCGTACGTAAGGCTCATTCTGTCAGGTCTTCTTTTACTCTTTTTAAAAGTGGTAATTGCAGTATTTAGCGCTACACGATACATCCATGTAGAAACCTTTGATTCTCTCCTGAAATTGGGGTACGACTTCCAAAGCTGTACTACAATTTCCTGAAAGAGATCATTTCGGTCATCTTCCGTGTCGCAATAAATGTTGCAGACTTTGTGGATGATGCCCTGGTTCTTCCGGATGATGTGTAAGAATTCCTTTTCCAAAATCGGTTTATTAGTAACTGGCAGTGCGAATAATTACAATTGATGGTTAACAACAGTTATAGTTTTTATTATTTGGAGGAAGTTTGAAGCCCGGAGTTGGATAAGCTTTTCTCCCGACTTCGGTCTTCAGTCTTCCATCTTGGTTTTACATCATTTTTAAAAATTTCACCTCTTTTTCGGTAAGAACCCGCCATTTACCACGTGGCAAATTCTTTTTTGTGAGGCCGGCAAAAAGCACACGGTCGAGCTTT
>DASQBW010000801.1:0-2767 GCA_035635015.1 Draconibacterium sp.
GGCCACCGCCTCCACCTTTGATTTCTTTTCCAGCTTCGCGAACAATCTGTCCGGCATTTAATCCTTTATCAGCAACAATATTATCCGAAATCATTACCGTTAAATTTGGTTTGCCGTTTATGTCGGCACCAATTACCAAAAACAGGTCATCAACCTCGCCTTTTAGCTGGAAAGCCAAATCTTTTACCAACCCGGCATTGTCGATGATAATTTTATCGGCAATAATATTTACACCGTTTTCGTTTAGCACTTTGCTCTTCAGGTTGGCTTTTGTCATTTTCAAACTCTCCTGCTGGAAAGCTTCAATTTGTTTGCTCAACTCGTTATTTTGCTGCAACAGAGTAGTTACACTTCCCAAAAGATCTTTCGAACCTTTCAGCGTTTCTTTAATGTTGTTAATCAGTGCCAACTGATCGTTAATGTATTTCTCAGCGCGATCGGCAGTAATTGCCTCAATTCGGCGCACACCGGCAGCAATAGCACTTTCCGATACAATTTTCAGCATACCGATCTGTCCGGTTGCGGCAACGTGTGTTCCTCCACACAATTCAACCGATTCGCCAAATTTAATTACACGAACTGCCTCGCCATATTTTTCGCCAAACAACATCATTGCTCCCGATGCTTTAGCTTCTTCAATCGGCATTTCGCGGTTTTCTTCTTTTACTGAATTGGCGCGAATTTTTTTGTTCACCAGTTTTTCAACCGTAGCAATTTCCTCATCACTCATTTTTTGGAAATGCGAAAAGTCGAAACGCAAATGATCGGCATTTACCAACGATCCTTTTTGCTCTACATGCGTACCCAACACCTCGCGCAATGCCGCATGCAGCAAGTGAGTTGCCGTGTGGTTATTGGCAATGTTCGTTCTGCGTTTGGCATTTACTACCGCGTAAAATGTTTCTTCCGGATTCTCAGGAAGCTCGTTTACCAAATGAACGGTGAGGTTATTTTCCTTTTGTGTATCGAAGACAGATGTTTTTACACCGTCGAATTCGATGTAACCGGCATCGCCAACCTGACCACCCGATTCGCCATAAAACGGTGTTTGATCGAATACCAGTTGGTAAAACGCTTTCTTCTTCTGTGTTACTTTGCGGTAACGTGCTATTTTTATTTCGGCTTCCAGTTTGTCGTAGCCTAAAAATTCGGTCTTTTCAATTTTGCGCAGTTCCACCCAATCGTCGGTTTCCTGGGCAGCCGCATTTCTCGAGCGATCTTTTTGAGCCTGCATTTCCACTGCAAAACCTTTTTCGTCAACACCCAAACCATTTTCACGGGTGATCAACTCGGTAAGGTCGAGCGGGAAACCAAACGTATCGTACAATACAAAAGCATCTTTTCCGGCAATTTCGGTAGCGCCATCTTTTTTCGCTTTCGAAATCATATCATCGAGCAATTTAATACCGGTTGAAAGGGTACGCAGGAACGACTCTTCCTCTTCTTTAATTACCTTTTCAATAAGCGTTTGCTGGCTTACCAACTCCGGGAAAGCATCGCCCATTGTATTTTTTAGTACGTCAACCAAACGGAAGATAAAGGCATCTTTTAAATCGAGGAAAGTGTAACCATAACGCACAGCGCGGCGCAAAATACGGCGAATTACATAACCGGCTTTGTTATTCGATGGCAACTGACCATCAGCAATGGCAAAAGCCACCGCACGAAGGTGGTCGGCAATAACACGCATGGCAATATCAACCTTTTCGTCTTCGCCATATTTTTTGTTACACAGTTTACCAATTTCGGCAATAGTATTCTGGAAAACATCGGTATCGTAGTTCGACTGAACGCCTTGTAAAACCATACACAAACGCTCGAAACCCATTCCGGTATCAACGTGTTTGGCTGGTAAACTTTCCAGGTTCCCGTTTGCTTTTCGGTTAAACTGGATAAATACCAGGTTCCAGATTTCGATTACCTGCGGGTGGTCCATGTTTACCAAATCGCGCCCCGGAACTTTTGAACGTTCTTCTTCCGAGCGAATATCAACGTGCACCTCCGAACATGGTCCGCAAGGTCCGGTATCGCCCATTTCCCAGAAGTTATCTTTTTTGTTACCGTTCAGAATACGATCTTTTGGAAGGTATTGCTCCCAGTAACCGGCAGCCTCGTTGTCGCGCTCCTGGTTATCATCGGCGCTTCCTTCAAAAACGGTAGCATACAAACGGTCGGCATCAATTCCCATACGAGTTACCAAAAACTCCCATGCCCAGTCGATTGCTTCCTTTTTAAAGTAATCGCCAAACGACCAGTTTCCCAACATTTCGAACATGGTGTGGTGGTAGGTATCCAAACCAACTTCTTCCAAATCGTTGTGTTTTCCTGAAACACGCAGACACTTTTGCGTATCGGCCACCCGCGGATATTTTACCGGTTCGTTATCCAAAAACTGGTCTTTAAACTGGTTCATTCCCGCATTGGTAAACATCAGTGTAGGATCGCCTTTTACCACCATTGGTGCAGAGTTTACAATCTGATGTTCTTTCTCGGTAAAAAAGTCGAGAAAAGCCTTACGTATCTCTTTAGAAGTCTTCATTTTCCGTCTATATGATTTATCAATTCGTTAAAAATATTTAATGCAAAGAAAACAAATTCATTAACTATGAGTTATTTACTTACCTTTGCCGCGTGAAAAATCACGTTTTATTAAATCCGTGCAAAGTTATAGGATTTAATGAATACACATTAAAAAAGCAAAAAAACAGGCCTTTTATATGGCAAAAAAGAAATATAAATTTAACCCGGATACGCTCAGTTACGAGCG
>DASQBW010000802.1:0-2615 GCA_035635015.1 Draconibacterium sp.
TGTTAAAGGTTTAAAACTAAATTATATTCTGAAATTTAATCCGTCTTCTTTTAACTTATTATAAATTCTAATATTAAAATAATATAATTTTGCAGCCCGGTGAGCAACATTTGTTTGTCTTTCGCCGGTGTCGATTAATAACCCCATATTCTGTATTTTCTTTCTGAAATTGCGCGTGTCAAGCGTTGTGTCGAGAATTATCTCATATAAGGTTTGCAGCTCTGTTAATGTAAATTTATCGGGCAATAAATGGAATCCAACCGGTTTATATTTTACTTCATCGCGTAATTTGTGTAAGGCTTCTTTTATTATTTCTTCATGATCAAATATCAGTTTGGGAAGTTTGCTAATCTCAAACCACTTTAAATCTTTTGCCATTTGAGATTTACGGATGGCGTGATATGCAGGATTAATCAAGGCATAATACGCTGTGGTTAGAACTCTGCTGTAGGGCACGCGTTGTACTGCGCCAAATGTTTTTACCTGGTTTAAATATACATGTTTTTCTAATCCTGTAAATTTTGATAAAATGAATTTGGCGTAATTGTCCAGGTCCTGGTCATTAGGAAGATGAGAGCCAATTAAGCCCCAATAGTCCCGGTCAGATACCATTGGATTTTGCTGGTAAAGAACCTCAATGTCGTTATTGGTTGTAATTTCGTTGTACAATCGTTTGGTCCCTTCAATATCCGACTGCCACAACAAAACACACAGTTGATTTTCAATAAAACCAAAAACAACACAATCAACCGACAGATGTTTTAGCAGCATAATTTTTACCTTTTGTACAAAGGTAACTACTGTAATTGAAAAACGATTCGTTTAAGTTGTGATTTTAACAATAAGTAAGAATGGCGTATTAAAATGTAAAGAATTAGAAATGTAAAAAAAAATTACCTTTGCACCGCAATTTTTTAAATAAGTAGAATGGCTTTAAAATGTGGTATAGTTGGTTTGCCTAATGTTGGAAAATCAACCTTGTTCAATTGTTTGTCGAGTGCCAAAGCACAATCAGCAAATTTTCCCTTTTGTACGATCGAGCCCAATTTGGGTGTAATTACTGTCCCCGACGAGCGATTAACAAAATTGGAGGAATTGGTAAAACCGCAGCGTGTGGTTCCAACAACGGTAGAAATTGTTGATATTGCCGGTTTGGTTCGCGGAGCAAGTAAAGGAGAAGGTCTTGGTAATAAATTTCTTGGTAATATTCGCGAAACCGATGCGATTATTCATGTGTTGCGTTGTTTCGAAAATGAAAACATTACGCACGTTGATGAAACAATTAATCCGGTGCGCGATAAGGAAACCATTGATATTGAACTTCAGCTGAAAGACCTGGAGACCGTAGAAAACCGCATTGCTAAAGTTGAAAAACAGGCTCGTACCGGAAACGATCCGGAGGCCAAACGTATGTTTCGCATTCTTTCAACCTACAAAGAGGTTTTAATGGAAGGTAAATCGGCGCGTACCGTTGAAGTGGATCCCTCGGATGCGGCAGCGGTAAAAAGCCTGGAGTTGTTAACCAACAAACCTATCCTTTATGTTTGTAATGTTGACGAACCGGCGGTAATAAAAGGAAACGCGCATGTTGAAGCCGTGAAAGAAGCCATAAAAGATGAAAGCTCGGAAATGCTTATGATTGCAGCAGCAACGGAAGCCGATATTGCCGAACTGGATGATTTTGAAGAGCGCCAGCTATTTTTGGAAGACCTTGGATTGCAGGAAGCCGGCGTGAATAAATTGATTAAAACGGCTTACAAATTACTTCAGTTGGAGACCTACTTTACAGCAGGAGTAAAGGAGGTACGTGCATGGACTTACCATAAAGGAAGCAAAGCACCACAGGCTGCGGGTGCTATCCATTCTGATTTTGAAAAGGGGTTTATTCGTGCCGAGGTGATTAAATACAACGACTTTGTAACATTAGGATCGGAGCTGGCGTGTAAAGAAGCCGGAAAAATGTCGATCGAAGGAAAAGAGTATGTGGTAAACGATGGCGATATAATGCATTTTAGGTTTAATGTGTAAAAAAGCCTGAAGTGGGAAGTCGGGAGTCCGAAGAAAAAAGAAAAGGCCTGAAAGATTATTCTTTCAGGCCTTTTCTTATATTCTCCTTTTCAGGAGATTAAACGCGCTGTTTACTTTTGTGGTTGAACGTCGCTCATATCTCTAACAATACCGTTTTTATCAACTTTAATTACAACATCTTTTGAAATTTCCAGTTGTATGGCGGTTTCCTCAATTTTTACAACTTTTCCGTAAATACCACCGGTTGTAACCACTTTGTCGCCTTTTTGCAAACCCTCGCGAAATTTACGGGTTTCTTTTTGGCGTTTCACCTGTGGGCGGATCATAAAAAAGTAAAATACTGCAACAATCAGTATTAGCGGTAAAAAGCTCATTAAAGGATTAGCATCACTGCCTTCTTGTGGCTGCATCATCAATAAAATCGAATTCAACATGTCTATAATTTTTAATATTTAATATCAATAAGTTCGTTCTCAATCTGGGCAAAAATAGCTAAATGTTTTAATTCTTTGCTATTTCCATGTACTTCAATTGTTTTGTATTCTCTTCCTGCCATTCCGGCGGTGTTAAATTCAACTTCAATTAAA
>DASQBW010000803.1:0-1693 GCA_035635015.1 Draconibacterium sp.
GTTTTAACTTAAGATATTTTACAGAAAGGTCTCGAAAAAATTCGGGGCCTTTTTTTATGTCATTTTATTTGAGGAGAAAATATAAACTGAAAATATATCAATGAAAACAACAGTAATCGGACTTGGTTTAATCGGTGGTTCCATTGCCAGAGATCTCAGGAAATCGGGTTTTGCCACCGAGTTAATTGGGGTTGAAGCCAATGAAGACCACGCAAAAAAGGCATTGGAAATTGGACTTGTTGATAAGATAGAAACACTTGAAAATGGAGTGAGCGAAACGGATCTGGTTATAATCGCTATTCCTGTAAACCGCGAGCTTGAAGTATTGCCCCGGGTGTTAGACTTGATTGGCAGCGGAACAACAGTAGCCGATATGGGATCAACAAAAAAAGTGATTGTTGATTTGGTGGCCAACCATAAACGAAGAAGGAATTTTGTCCCTGCACACCCAATGTCTGGCACCGAGGATTCGGGCCCAACAGCTGCACTGGAAGGATTATTTAAAGAGAAAATTGCCATTTTGTGCGATCAGGAAAACTCCGGACCTCAGCACGTTGCTTTAATTGAAAAGCTATTTCAAACACTTGGAATGGACATTGCCTATATGAGTGCTGACGAACAGGATCACAGCACAGCTTTTGTATCGCATTTGCCACACGCTGCAGCTTATGCTTTGGCAAATGCCGTTCAAGACAAAGAAGATCGTAAAATTATTTTCGACCTCGCAAGCGGGGGATTTCGATCAACGGTTCGTTTGGCAAAAAGTTCAGCCACCATGTGGCACCCGATTTTTCAACAAAACAGGGCGTACGTTGTTGAATCGCTGGATGTGTATATTAAACACCTCATCGAGTTTCGCGACTGTATGAAAAATGAGGACGATGAAAAAATGCTCGGTCTTATCAAAAATGCGAACAAGATAAGGGGGATCCTTGGAGGTGAAAATCCACATTTCAGAAAAAATGAAGAGAAATTGACAAAACTTTATACGAAATAATCATGACATTAAAATTAGACATTAATCCAATTAAGGCGTGGTTGCCAAATATCGACAATCCGCTGCTAATTTCAGGACCATGTAGTCTTGAAACGGAGGAACAAACCATGGAAACAGCACGTTTGCTGGCAAAAGATAAACGTGTATTTGTTTTTCGTGGTGGCGTATGGAAACCCAGAACGCGTCCGGGATCCTTTGAAGGAGTTGGATCTATTGGTTTAAAGTGGTTGCAACAGGTAAAAGACGAAACCGGTTTGCCCGTTGGAACTGAAGTTGCCAATGCACAACATACCGAAGAAGCTTTAAAAGCCGGACTTGATGTATTGTGGATTGGTGCCCGTTCAACAGCAAGTCCTTTTGTTGTACAGGAAATTGCAGATGTGGTAAAAGGAACCGATGCCGTTATTATGATCAAAAATCCGGTAAATCCTGATGTGCAACTTTGGATGGGTGCTGTAGAACGAATCCATCAGGCAGGGATTAAAAACATTGTGGGAATCCACCGTGGATTTACTCCTTTCCGCGAAACTAAATACCGTAATTACCCCAACTGGAAAACCTTTATCGAGTTAAAGCGTCTGCTGCCGAATTTGCCTGTAATTTGCGATCCGAGCCACATTGCCGGAACACGCGAATACTTGTATGAAATTTCGCAGAAAGCTTTTGATATGGGAATGGAGGGCTTGATGCTTGAAT
>DASQBW010000804.1:0-8805 GCA_035635015.1 Draconibacterium sp.
GTTAATAGCAATTAAAAGACATATTGCACCGTCCTTTAGGGCGGTGATCAAGCAGGGACAGCGACTAATTGAAGCTTTGAAAATTGTTATTTTTCAGGTTAACAATTTTCAAAGCTTCAATCTCAGGAGGCTGGAATTTACCAACACCGCCCTAAAGGACGGTGCTAAATTTGCCTTTCTACTTTTTACTTTTTCCTTGATTTCTTCCTGTGATTACAACCGGCGAACAACAGGCTGGCAATATTTCAATGATATGGTTACCTCGCCGGCTTACGAGAGCTACACGCCCAATCCGAATTTTGCCGACGGTAAAACCATGCAACCACCTGTTCCGGGCACAATTCCACGAGGCACAGTTCCTTATGCCTACCAAAAGACCGATGAAGACCGGGCACTGGCTGCTGCCACACTGGTAAACAATTTAGAGCCAAGTAAAGAAAACCTGGAGCGCGGTGAAAGAATGTACGGCATTTACTGTATGCAATGCCATGGCGAAAAAGGCGATGGACAAGGATCGTTGTATGTAAGCAAAAAATATACTTACCCGCCGGCCAGCTTGCTGAGCGAAAAAATGATGGCAAATCCCGAGGGGGAAATTTACCACGTGATTACGGTTGGTTTCGGAATTATGGGCGAGCACGGGTCGATGATCAAACCGGACGACCGCTGGAAAATAGCGATGTACGTAAAAGAGGTATTACAGAATTGATATCGTCATTCCGGACTTGATTCGGAATCTCATTTAGATGCTGAAACAAGTTCAGCATGACGGAATAAAGAACAGATGAAGAATTAAAAGGAACAAATATGGAAGACCGATTAACACTTTCCAATAAGTTTAAAATGCTCACCTACGCGCTAATGGGTGTTGGCGTAGTTTCGTTTGCACTGGGTTTTGTTTTTGATGCCGAGCGCACCTGGGCAAACTACCTTTTAAACAACTACTATTTTGTGTCGCTGGCCATTGGCGCGGCTTTTTTTGCCGCCATCCAGTACATTACACAATCGGGCTGGTCGGCCATGTTTAAACGAGTGCCCGAAGCAATGGTAGCCTATCTTCCGTTTGCAGCGGTATTCTTCCTGATACTTTATTTCGGAATGCATTCGGTTTTCGAATGGACACACCACGAAGTAGTTTCTCACGACCATATTTTGCAGCACAAATCGCCTTACCTGAATGTACCCTTCTTTTTTGCACGGGTAGTCGTCTTTTTTGCTGTGTGGATCATTCTGTCGAAAGTATTGCGCAAATTCTCGTTAAAAGAAGACGAAGTTGGCGGAATGCGGTATTTCGAGAAATCAGAGTTTTATTCCAAGATATTCATTTTTGTGCTGGCATTTTCATTCAGCCTGTTTTCGGTTGATATGCTGATGTCGCTCGAACCACATTGGTTCAGCACCATGTTTGCCGGGAGAAGCTTTATGGCAGGGGTTCTGCACGCTTCTTCAATAATTGCACTGATCGTAATTATTTTATCGAAACAAGGAAAATTCCCCTTGCTAAATCACAGTCACCTGCACGATTTTACCCGCTATATTTTTATGTCGAGCATCGTTTGGGGTTATTTCAACTTTGCCGAATTCATGCTCATCTGGTACGGAAACATTCCGGAAGAAACATCGTATTTTGTACACCGCTGGCACGGCGTATACAAAATCCTGTTCTTTGCCAATATCATTATCAACTGGGGCATACCATTTTTGGTACTTATGCCACGAAAAAGTTCAAGAAGTAAACTATTTATGGTTCCGGTGATCCTTATTCTTATGATCGGACAATATACCGAACTGTATTACATCATCTGGCCGGCAACAGTACACGAAGCCAAATTCGGCTTGCTCGAGATCGGGACTTTCCTGGGTTATGCAGGATTATTTTCGTGGGTAGTTGGAACTACGCTCACCAAAGCCAGTTTGGTTCCGAAGAATCACCCTTATATGGAAGAAAGTATTCAGCATCACTTTTGATGAAGAGCAACAATCTTAGTACTTTGAACATACTCCATTTAACTGACTTTTAATTAATTATCTGTACTTGCATTGACTAAGTTAATTGTAATTATTTCTTTATTTTTATTAACTATTTGTACATTTGGTGTGTTGCATCACAATAGTGAAAACGCAATTATTATAATACCAAAAAGAAATTTCTGTTGATTTCAGAATTTGTTTTTTATTGGAAGGTTTGGTTCGTTTATTTAAAGGATATCGACAATTTTGTTAAACCATTCCATTGTAAAAAGATGTTAGAAATCTGATAATAGCTGGGAGTCTGATAAGTTGTTTTGACATTATATCGATAATAGTTCATGCATTATTCCGGCAGACAATCTGTAATTTCAGAAATAAAACATTTTTCTTATTCTTAAAATTAGAAGGAGATATTATTATGACTAAATCAATTAACAAAACGAGTGTTTGGATTTCGGTTTTATGTTTAATGGTTCTTGGCGTTGCTTGTAAGGCACCGGCAGATAGCAATTTAATGATCGATCCGGATAATTTCATCATCGGAGCGGATGTATCATCAATGGAGCAGTATATGATGGGTGGTGGCCGATTTGGCAGACAAGAACAGCAACCTGAAGTTGAACCCCCATCTGAACCTGATTGGAGCTGGATAGACAGTTTGCGTCTTGGCGGAATAAATTATATCCGGTTGCGTACTTTTATTAATCCTGAAGTAACTAATAGTCACGAACGTGCTTATTCTGAAGAAGGATTCTGCGACCTTGAGCACACAATCGAAGTTGCTCACGAGGTTAAAGCCAGAGGTATGTATTTTTTGCTTGATTTTCATTATAGTAATACATGGGCTGATCCTGCCAAACAGTGGAAACCTGTGTCATGGGAAGACCTGCACGGCGAAGAACTGGAACAAAAGGTGTATGATTATACACGCGATGCAATACAGCAACTGGTCGATGCTAATGCTAAACCTGACATGGTACAAGTCGGGAATGAGGTAATAAATGGAATGCTTTGGCCAGATGGCAAGATAGAACGTTACGGCGATTATACCGTTTTTGCAAACCTGATGAAAGCGGGAATAAAAGCTGTTCATGATGTTGATCCTGACATTAAGATATTAATGCATCTGGCATTGGGCGGCCAGAATCATCGTTCGCGTAATTTCCTTGACAAGATGATTGCCCAAGGCGTTGAATTTGATATAATAGGTCAGTCTTACTATTCAAATTGGCATGGAACTATGAGCGATCTTCGTGAAAATCTGGTTGATCTGGCTCAGCGTTACGAACAGGATATTATTGTGGTTGAATATGGGGGAGGCAATGTTCGCGAGCTTCATGATTTGGTACGTACGCTTCCAAATAATAAAGGTATCGGGACATTTGTATTTGGTGGAGAAAGTCTTGCAATGGGGAATCGAGGATTTTATGGACAGGGAGGCAGAGAAGGCCAGCAAGAAGACCGCCTCGAGGTTTACCGTCAGATTGCACGAGATTACTCGGAACACAAGGAAATTTCGATGGATAATGTCGGCATCCGTAAAGCACCTCCAGTTGAGTTGCTTGAACCAATCGCGGGCGCTAATATTACTGAACTTGATGCCACTGATCAGGCTTCACTAAAAGCACTAGCTGATCAAGGCATCAATATGGCACGCATCGATGTATTGTTTGATAATACCGGACCTCAAAGCGGTGTACGTGGATTTTGGGGACGCCGCGCTGTGGAACAGGAGCCAGTAGAACCAATGACTGGTCCGGGCAGCGTACAACATGCACTGGCCCTGGCTAAACAAGCTAAAAATGCTGGAATGAAAATTATGGTTATTATGCATTACAGCGATGATTATACTTCGCTTGGTCAACAAAAGCCACCGTCAGAATGGGAACCAAATCTCGAAGATGATGTACAAAGTATGCTAAACAGATATACTCGTGGTGTAATTGCCCGATTTGTGGAACAGGAAACCGCTACCGACATTGTGCAGATAGGAAATGAAATAAGCGACGGTATTCTGCTGCCACTTGGGGTAGTTGATCCGGAAAAGGATTTTGGAGGTTTAGTACGAGTCGGAAGCGCTGGTGCTCGTGAAGCGAGTCCAACCGCGAATGTTATGCTAAGCATGGCCACAGTTGGAGACATCGAGAAATCACTTGAAGTTCTTCGTACAGCTACTATTACCGATGTAATATTTGATGCAATTTCAATGTCTTACGATCCTCAACGAGACGGTTCGATTGATAATTTAAAAAATACCTTAAACGCTATTGTCGGGGAATATCCTCTTCCTGTTGCCGTTGTGGTCGAAAAGGCGAATATTCTTGATCAGGTGAATCCGGTAATCGAGGATCTTCCGAATGGTTTAGGACTTGGTACTATTGTCTCCGACTAAACCGGTAAGAACCATTGTCAAATAGCGATACTTTTAAATTGAAGTATTTATTATCACTATTTGAAATATATTGTACATCATTTGTAATTAGCCGGTTTTCCCAGGGAAATCGGCTTTTTTATGTCCTCCTTTAATTAAAAATTAAAATCAAACCTGTAATTTGCACGGGTAAAAAATTACTACTCAATAAAAACAATATGGAATTATTCGAAGCGCGCAATGTAAACAAGGTTTTTGCCAGCACGCAGGCCTTAACCGATGTTAGCATTTCGGTGAAAGAACAAAGTATTTTTGGGCTGCTTGGCCCCAATGGGGCGGGCAAAACCACTCTCATCCGAATTATTAATCAGATTACCGCCCCCGACAGCGGCGAGATATTTCTGAACGGAAGAAAAATGAACCGCACAGATATTTCGCACATTGGCTACCTGCCCGAAGAACGCGGACTGTACAAAAAAATGAAGATTGGTGAGCAGGCGATTTACCTGGCCCAACTGAAAGGCATGTCGCAACGTGATGCATCGAAAAATCTGAAACAATGGTTTGAAAAATTCGACATTATGCCCTGGTGGAACAAAAAAGTGGAAGAACTGTCGAAAGGGATGCAGCAAAAAGTGCAGTTTATTACCACTGTTGTTCACCAACCCAAACTGTTGATATTTGATGAGCCCTTCAGTGGTTTCGACCCGATAAATGCCAACCTGCTGAAAAAGGAAATATTGAACCTGAAAGCGGAAGGAGCCACCATTATTTTTTCTACCCACAACATGGGATCGGTTGAAGAACTGTGCGATCACATTGCGCTGATTAACAAATCGAATAAGATTGAAGACGGGCCAACCGACGAAATCCGGATGAAATACAAAACCAATATTTTCGACATAAAATACAGGGGAGAATTCAAAGATATCGACCTGGCTTTGGGAACCGATTATAAAATCATCAGTCACAATGAGTCGGATAAGGCAAACACCTTGAAAGTGCAATACATGAACGGAAAATCGAATAACGAATTGTTGACGTCCATTATGCCGGCAGCCGAAATTCTGGCATTTGAAGAGCTTATTCCGAGCATGAACGATGTATTTATTAAAGCAGTTGAAGAGTCGAACAAAAACTAAACAAACCGTCATGAACAACACATTACTAATATTAAAACAAGAATACCTGAAACGGGTAAAAAAGAAATCGTTCATCATATTAACCATCCTGATGCCGTTTTTAATAGCGGGCGTTTACGGATTGGTCATTTATTTCTCGATAAAAGACGATACCGAAGAACGCACCATTGCCGTTTACGATGCCACGAATTTATTTCTTGGCGAATTCAGCGAAGAAGGAACAACAAGCTACCATTTTATCCCAAAAGCAGAATATGAAACATTAAAAACCAACCTGAAAGGAAGTGGTTATTACGGCCTTCTGTTTATTCCATCTGATATTTATTCAAACAACCAGGCGCAACTTTTCTCCGAGAAACAGTTGCCGTTTGAACTTACTGAACAAATTGAGCGTAAACTCAGCCGTTTTATCGAAAATGACAAGCGCCAGAAAGTAATCGAGGATTCAGGTATTCCTGATTTGGAAGATCGCCTCAGTAATACACGCACCAGCGTAAACCTTAGCACGCTAAAAGTCTCACAATCGGGCGAAACCAAAAAAAGTTCGTCGGTGGTGGCCTTTATTGCCAGCTACGCCATGGGTCTCCTCATTTATTTCTTTGTGTTTATGTATGGCGCCATGGTTATGCGCAGTGTGATGGAAGAAAAGAAAAGCCGTATTATCGAGGTTATCATTTCATCGGTAAAACCCAGTCAGCTGATGGCCGGTAAAATTATCGGAACCGCCTTGGTTGGCCTCACACAGGTTGCTATCTGGCTTGTTTTAGGAGGCATTGGACTGGTAGTTGTGCAGAGTTTCTTTTTTACGCCCGAAACGGCACAGCAAATGGGACAAAGCATTATGGAATCGCAGGGGCAAATGAACCCGGCAGCCATGCAAGCCGCACAACCAAACCAGGTTAAGGAGGTTATGGAGATGATTGGCAATCTGAATCTACCGCTAATTTTATTCGCGTTTGTGTTCTATTTCCTTGCAGGCTATTTATTGTACAGTGCATTACTGGGTGCCGTAGGTGCCGCTGTCGACAACGACGAAGATTCGCAGCAAATGGTATTTCCGGTAACTTTCCCGTTGATTCTTTCTATTATGTTACTGTTCCCCATTGCAAAAAATCCTGAAGGTCCGCTGGCATTTTGGTGTTCCATAATTCCGTTCACCTCTCCGGTGGCTATGATGGCTCGCGTTCCTTACGACCTGCCAATTTGGGAGCTGTTACTCTCGATGGGACTTCTTGTACTTACAACCATCGTATGCATTATGGCAGCTGCCAAAATTTATCGCATTGGTTTACTGATGTATGGTAAAAAGGTAAATATTAAAGAGCTGATTAAGTGGCTCAGATATAGAGGCTAGAATAAATTCAGATACTTTTCAGATAATCCTGCCTTTTGGGCGGGATTATTTTTTTGGATAACTTTCAAAAGCACTGTCATTTCGACGAAGAATGAGGAGAAATCTGCTTACCAGAAAGAGATTTCTCCTCATTCTTCGTCGAAATGACAAGGAGTTGGTTATCTCTTACAGCCACAAAAAACACCCATAAAGTTCGCTAATTAATTGCCCCAATATCTTCACGATTTTAACAAAAAACACAAAAACATGATTTTTTTCATGATTATTATTTAGAATAAATAAAAATTACATATATTGCACATGATATGAAAAACACCGGTAACAATATGATGATATGTTGTTGTTTCCTGCAAAACGGGAAAGGTGTTGTAATGTTTTAACTTGAACTTAATTGCAAGAATATACGAGGCCTTTCCGTGAACGGAAAGGCCTTTTTTTTGTTTAATGAATAATTACCGAAATAACTCAATAATTAAAAGAATGAAAGCTAAAAACATTTTGGAGACCATTGGCAACACGCCACATGTAAAAATTAACCGCCTCTATCCTGAGGACTACGAAGTTTGGGTGAAAGTTGAAAAAACAAATCCAGGTGGAAGTATTAAAGACCGTATTGCACTTTCAATGGTGGAAGATGCCGAAAAGAAAGGAATATTAAAAGAAGGCTCTGTTATTATCGAACCCACATCAGGAAATACCGGAATCGGATTGGCATTGGTGGCAGCTGTAAAAGGTTATCGTTTAATTCTTACCATGCCCGAATCAATGTCGTTGGAGAGGAGAAGAGCATTGAAAGTATTTGGTGCCGAGTTGGAACTGACTCCCAAAGAAAAAGGAATGAAAGGTGCCATTGCCAAAGCCGAAGAACTGGCCAACGAACTTGATAATGCCTGGATTCCGCAACAGTTTAACAATCCGGCAAACGTAGCAGTACACCACGACTTTACTGCACAGGAGATTGTAAAAGATTTCCCGGAAGGTTTTGACTACCTGATTACAGGAGTAGGAACCGGTGGTCACATTACGGGTGTTGCAGAGGTTTTAAAAGCCAAATTCCCTAACCTGAAAGTTTTTGCAGTTGAACCCGATTCGAGCCCCGTCATTGGAGGTAAAGATCCCGGTCCACATGGAATTCAGGGAATTGGTGCCGGTTTTATTCCGAACAACCTGAATACCGAACTTCTTGATGGAACGGTAGAAATCAGTAAAGAAGAAGCTTTCGAGTATGCACAAAAAGCAGCACGAGAAGAAGGTTTGTTTGTTGGTATTTCGTCGGGAGCATCGTTGGCAGCCGTTGCGAAAAAGATTAAAGAACTTCCGAAAGGATCGAGAATCCTTACTTTCTCGTACGACCACGGCGAGCGCTATTTATCGATTGAAGGATTGTATTAACAACTATAAAACGAACTTCAATATAAACAAGAAGGGAATCATCAAATACGTGGTTCCCTTTTTTAGTTGCTAATCTTCTAATCACCATCAAGCAAATCTATCAAACAAAAGTTTCCAATTGTTTGTTCTTTCTTCGTATCTTATTAAAAACTAATAATGAAACGAGCATACTCAAAAGTCCTTCTAAAATACTGAAGGACAATTATACGAGTTCCATGAGTTACCGTAAAAGATTAACCATAATAAACGAATGAAAGGATTAACTATGTTTTTAACCGGACTTATTGCAGGCATACTTTTAACCTTGATTCTTTTGATTGTACTAATGCCAAAAAAGATGTTTGTGGTAAACGAGAGTAAACTGGGTTTTGACGAAACCGTTGCCGCCATTGAACAATCGGCAAAAGACAATAACTGGAGTATGCCGCATTTATACGATCTACAGGCAACCATGAAAAAACACGGTTTTGAGGTAAAACCAGTAAAAGTATTTTCGTTGTGCAAACCCGATCATGCTTACCAGATTTTAAGCAGCGACAAGGAGCGTGTAGTTTCGGCATTGATGCCTTGCAGAG
>DASQBW010000805.1:0-1923 GCA_035635015.1 Draconibacterium sp.
GCTATAACCTCCACAACCTTGTCATTCCGAGCAAAGCGAGGAATCTTTAACTTCTAAAAGAATAACAAATTAAAACAAAATATTATGCCTAAGTCGCAATTTATTGATCCGGTTGAAGTAAGAAAACCGGGCTCAATTCAATTTAAGGAAATACCTGTAAATCAATACAGCAAAAGTATTGAAGAGGAAAAAGCAAATTTCTCGAACGAAGAATTCGTTAATATCTTCCATGATATGTCGCTGATTCGTGAGTTTGAAACCATGTTGAATCTCATTAAAACAAAGGGGGAGTACGAAGGAATCGAGTACAACCATCCCGGACCTGCTCACTTGTCAATCGGACAGGAATCGGCAGCTGTTGGTATGGCTTACCATTTGGGAGTTGAGGATTTTATTTTTGGTTCGCACCGTTCTCACGGCGAAATTCTGGCTAAAGGTATGTCGGCGATTCATAAAATGAGCGACGACGAATTGATGGATGTAATGACCAACTTCTTTGACGGAACAATTCTAAACATCGTAAAAGAAGGTCACGAAGGCGATGTAAAATCGTTGGCACGCCGTTTCCTGATTTATGGAACACTGGCCGAGATTTTTGCCCGCGAAACAGGTTTTAATAAAGGTTTAGGCGGATCGATGCATGCTTTCTTTACACCGTTTGGCGTTTATCCGAACAATGCTATTGTTGGTGGTTCGGGCGACATTGCCGTAGGTGCTGCATTGTTCAAAAAAGTAAATAAAAAAGATGGTGTTGTGGTTGCCAACATTGGTGATGCTTCAATGGCTTGCGGTCCTGTTTGGGAAGGTTTGGCTTTTGCATCGATGGACCAGTTTGAGCAGCTTTGGGAAGGCGCTTATAAAGGTGGTCTGCCAATCATTTTCAATATCATGAACAACCAGTACGGAATGGGGGGGCAAACCTGTGGTGAAACCATGGGCTACGACATTGCCGCTCGTATTGGTGCCGGAGTTAACCGCGACAGTATGCACGCGGAGCGTGTTGACGGTTACAATCCGCTGGCAGTAATTGATGCGTACAAACGCAAAATGGCGCTGCTGAAAGACAAAAAGGGTCCGGTTCTGCTCGATGTTTTAACGTATCGTTACAGTGGTCACTCACCTTCTGATGCTTCGTCGTACCGAAGCAAAGAGGAAGTGGAAGCATGGGAGAAACAGGATTGTATAGCTTCTTATGCAAGCGAGCTGGTTGGTGCCGGTGTTGCAAAAGAAGCCGAGCTTGAAAATATTAAGGCCGACATTGTTGAGTTGATGAAATACGCCATGAAACTGGCCATCGATGAAAAAGTTTCTCCTCATATGGATATGGAAAAATATCCTGAACTGATCGGTGACATGATGTTCTCGAACGAGAGCCTGGATAAAATGGAAGACCGCGAAGTTGAGGTGAATCACCCGATGGAAGAAAATCCACGCGTAAAACAGCTTTCTAAAAAAGAACGTTTCGCTTTTGATGCCAACGGAAAACCATTCTCAAAAATAAAACAATACCAGTTGCGCGACGGTATCTTCGAAGCTGTTGTTGATCGTTTTTACAAAGATCCAACATTGGTAGCTTACGGTGAGGAAAACCGTGACTGGGGTGGCGCATTTGCCGTTTACCGTGGTTTAACGGAAGCTTTGCCTTACAACCGTTTATTTAACTCGCCAATTTCTGAGGCTTCTATTATTGGTACTGCCATTGGTTATGCTATGTGTGGTGGTCGCGTTATTCCTGAAATAATGTACTGCGACTTCCTGGGGCGTTGTGGTGACGAAGTTTTCAACCAAATGCCGAAGTGGCAGGCGATGTCGGGTAACGTAATTAAAATGCCGGTTGTCGTTCGCGTTTCTGTAGGATCGAAATACGGAGCTCAGCACTCGCAAGACTGGACTTCCTTGGTAGCGCATATTCCGGGACTGAAA
>DASQBW010000806.1:0-3175 GCA_035635015.1 Draconibacterium sp.
AATCAATACGAAATCGCTATTATCCTTGTGTTTTTGCCAGATATCTTTTTCAATGTGCGGCATTTCTTTTCGGCATACAGAGCACCAGCTGGCTGTAAATTGTAACATGGTTACTTTGCCTTCTAAATCGGCAGTAGAAACTTTTGTGCCATTTGTAAGTTCCATTTCTATATCCGGCATTTGCTGCCCAATTTTTACGATGTAACCGTAATCGGCTGGAATTTCTTTTTCAGGAATCGTGCTTAGTTGGGCAATTGCTGACATGGAAATCAGGGTTATAATAAGGATGGATAGTAATTTTTGCATATTATTTTACAGTTTCTAGTTAAAAACAACCGTTCTGTTTCTAAACACCAAAACTTTACGCTGAAGGTGTTTGTAAACGGCCTGCGAAAGCACAATTTTTTCCAGGTCGCGACCTTTGCGAATTAGTTTTTGTACTGTGTCAACGTGGCTGCAACGTGTAATTTCCTGTTCAATTATTGGTCCTGCATCCAACTCGGAAGTAACGTAATGACTTGTTGCTCCAATAATTTTAACGCCGCGTTCGTGGGCTGCGTGATAGGGTTTTGCACCCGCAAATGCCGGTAGAAATGAATGATGAATGTTGATCACCTTATTCGGATAATTCTTTACAAAATTTTCAGACAGAATTTGCATGTAACGCGCTAAAACGACAAAATCGATGTTATTTTCCTGCATTAGTTTTAACTCAGCAGCTTCCTGTTCGGCCTTGTTTTCTTTGGTTATCGGGAAATAGTGAAAATCAATATCGAAACGTTCCGCAACCGGACGAAGCGTTTCGTGATTACTGATAATCATCGGTATCTCAACATCCCATTCGCCGGCAGTGTAACGCGCCAGAATATCGAACAAACAATGTGGCATTTTCGAAACAAACAGTGCCATTCGAGGAACTGAATTAGAAAAATAGATCTTCCAGTTCATTTGCAGCGGGCTGCCGATCAATGTGTCAAAATATTCACCGATCTTATCAGCAGGAATCGCAAAATTTTCCAATTCCCATTCCACCCTCATGTAAAATATCTTCTCTTGCCGATCGACATGCTGGTCGAGGTAGATGATATTTCCTTTGTTTTTATTCAGAAATTCAGTTACAGTAGCAAGAATCCCCTGTTTATCCGGACAGTGAATCAATAATATTGCTGTGTCCTTCTTTTCGTGTAGCGTTTTTATTGTCTTCATATTTTTTGAACCGCAGAGAGAGCATAGAACTACCCAAATTTACGCGGAATTTTATTTTTATAATGTTCCTTTAGTTGATGGCAAATCGAAGTTAAATACATCGCGACGGATGGCCATTTTTATTGATTTTGCCAGTGCCTTAAAAATTGCTTCTATCTTGTGATGTTCGTTTGCGCCTTCTGCTTTTATATTTAAATTACACAATGCAGCATCGGAAAACGATTTAAAGAAATGCATAAACATTTCGGTAGGCATGTCGCCAACCATCTCGCGTTTAAATTCGGCGTCCCAAACCAACCACGGTCGACCACCAAAATCAATTGTTGCCATTGCCAGACACTCGTCCATCGGTAAGCAAAAACCGTAACGTTCCATGCCCAATTTATTTCCAACAGCCTTTTTAAAAGCCTCGCCTAATGCCAAAGCTGTATCTTCAATCGTGTGGTGTTCGTCAACCTGCAAATCACCTTTTACCTGAATATCAAGATCAACTCCACTGTGACGGCCAATTTGTTCAAGCATGTGATCGAAAAATCCTAAACCGGTTGAAATATTGCAAATCCCCGAGCCATCAAGATTTAATGTTATTGAGATGTCTGTTTCTTTGGTTGTTCGACTCACTTTTGCAGTTCGTTGAGGAGAAGCAACACATGCGTAAATATCGTCCCAATCATCTGAGATTAATGCACAAATACCAGCCAGCCCTTCTTTTTCCAATTCTTCGACCTGATCGCTGTTATTAATAAATATGCCCTTTGCTCCAAGGTTTTTGGCGAGCATTATATCGGTTTTTCTATCGCCAATTACAAAACTGTTTGCCAAATCGTAATCACCTTCCAAATACTTTGTTAGCATTCCGGTTGCCGGTTTGCGGGTTGTTGAATTATCTTCAGGAAAGTGGCGATCGATACAAATATCGTCGAAAACCACACCTTCGTTTTCAAATGCTTTTAAGATGAAGTTGTGTACCGGCCAAAATGTATCTTCCGGAAATGAATCGGTGCCTAATCCATCCTGGTTGGTAACCATCACCAATTCGTAATCCAGGTTTTTACGGATGTAATGCATATTACGGAAAACCTTTGGAAGAAACTCCAGTTTCTCAAAAGCATCAATTTGCTCATCGGCAGTTTCGTAGTTCAGGGTTCCGTCGCGGTCTATAAACAGTACTTTCTTCATCGTGTTTAAATTAGTTTTTTTAGCGCACTTAACAGGTTTTCGTTTTCTTCCGAATTGCCAATTGTTATTCTCAAACTTTCATCGCACAAATGTACTTTCGAACGGTCGCGAACGATAATTCCTTCATCAACCAGGTAGTTGTATATGCCACGTGCATCGTGCATTTTTACCAAAAGGAAGTTGGCGTCGGATGGATAAACTTTTACCACAAACGGAAACTCGACAAGAAGTTTCTCCATTTTGTCGCGCTCGGCAATTAATAGTTTCACCCATTTCTGAACGGTTACTTTTTTATCCAATAATTCCAAAGCTTTTTCCTGTGTAAGGATATTCAGATTATACGGATACTTTATTTTGTTCAGAATACCTATCAGTTCTTTACTCCCAAAGGCCATTCCCAAACGAATTCCGGCCATTCCCCATGCTTTCGAAAAAGTTTGCAGAATTACCAGATTAGGATAGTGCTTCAGTTCAGTCATCAGTGTTTTGCCCGGTGCGAAGTCGATGTAAGCTTCGTCAACAATTACCAGTCCGTCAAATTGATTGGCCAGCTCGAGCATGGCCTCTCTTTTCAGGCTGTTTCCGGTGGGATTATTGGGCGAGCATAAAAAAATCAACTTGGTATTTTTGTCGGTTTCGCCAAGAACATCGTTAATATTCAGCTGAAAATCTTCAGTAAGCGAGACTTTTCGAAGTTCAACACCCGAAATATCGGCAGCCACTTTATACATGCCGTAAGTTGGATCGATGGTAACCACGTTGTCTTTACCCGGTTCACAAAATGCGCGAA
>DASQBW010000807.1:0-1620 GCA_035635015.1 Draconibacterium sp.
GCATTAAATGAAGAACAGTTTGCCAACTTTGGAAGAAGAGGCGGTAGAGGTTTCAGGTTTAGAAATCCCGAAGCCGACGAAAGCTTTCCAAGAGGCTGGGGACGAGGAAAAGGAAGAGGACGTGGCCGTGGTTTTGGCCGATTAGAAAATTAATAATTTAAAATAAGCATGAGTAAAAAAATTGCTGTTCCTGTTGATGAAAGCGGGATTTTGGATGGACATTTCGGACACTGCAAATATTTTGCACTGTTGGATGTTGAAGATACAATAATTGTAAATGAAGAACAGGTAACTCCCCCACCTCACGAGCCGGGAGTGCTACCTAAATGGTTAGCAGAGAAAGGTGTAACAGATGTTTTGGCAGGAGGAATGGGGCATAAAGCCATACAAATTTTTAACTATAACGATGTAAATGTTTTTGTTGGTGCACCAAAATTATCTGCTGCCGAACTGGTACAAGGTTTCGTAAAAGAAACAATCGAGTTTACAGCCAATTACTGCGATCATTAACAAACAGGGCTAACAATTGCCCTTTTTATAAAAAGAATAGTACAACAGGCGCAATAGAATAGAGCGCATTTCTGAGTTTAATTTCATAGTCACTCAGAGTTAGCTACTAAATCGGTATTCCCCGGAGCAACACTCCGGGGAATTTTTTAAACACTATTGAATATGCAAATTGCCATAGCAAGCGGCAAAGGAGGTACAGGAAAAACCACCGTTTCGGTTAACCTGTATTACTTTTTATCAAATAAATATAACAATAAGGTACAACTCATCGATTGCGATGTGGAAGAACCCAACGACATGCTTTTCTTTCCTCAGGCGAAAAAAGAAGCAGAAAAAAAGGTTTTTACCATCGTTCCTGAGATTGATAAAGAAAAATGTACGTTTTGCAAAAAATGTGTTGAATGGTGTGAGTTTAATGCAATTAGCATCGTTAAAAAGCTACAATTCGCAGAAGTGAATTACGAACTTTGTCATTCATGTGGCGCTTGTTTCGAGGCATGTTCATTCGATGCAATTAAACAGATTCAAAATCCATTAGGCAGCATTTCAGATTATCAGACTACGTTTGGTGCCGGAATATCAGAAGGACGACTCGAAATTGGCTCGGCTATGCAAACGGCATTAATCAAAAAAGTAAAAAAGCAAGCCGATTCAAAACAGCAAATCACGCTGCTTGATGCACCTCCGGGCACAAGTTGCCCCGTTGTAGAAACAGTGGCAACAGCTAACTACGTCATTCTGGTTACTGAACCCACTCCGTTTGGCTTGCATGATTTAAAAATAACGGTTGAGTTACTCAAAGGAATACAAAAACCATTTGGCGTAATTGTAAACAAAGCCGGCTTAGGGAACAACGCTATTTATCAGTATTTAGAGGAAAATAACATCTCCTTACTAGGTAAAATACCATTTTCAAAAACTTATGCCGAGAATTATTCGAGAGGAGAATTGTTCGAGAATATCCCGGAAGAGGTGGAAAAAGCCTATCATTCTATTATCGACAAATTGGCAACTATAATCAACTAAAATGAAGGAAATTACCATACTAAGCGGAAAAGGTGGTGCCGGTAAAACAAGCATTGCAGCGGCATTGGCTTCGTTGGCTCCAAA
>DASQBW010000808.1:0-7120 GCA_035635015.1 Draconibacterium sp.
GTGTCATTACAAATACTTTCTCCGGATTATTTTTCCAGATTTCATAGTTTGTAACCACCGGAACGCCAATTTGCTTAAAAACAGCCTGCTGGTTCCAGGGCTCACCCACGCAATAACCATAAATGGTCCCGGCTTCAAGTGTTGCGGGCATTTGTGGAGGTGGAGTTACCGATAAAAGTACATCAGCATCAACCTGCCCCTGAATATTGTCGGCGGTATACATGCCCGGTTTTATACCCGCTGCAGCCAGCCAGTAACGAATTTCGTAGTTGTGTGTTGAGACAGGAAACACCATCCCCATTTTAAACGGGTTGCCGTTGTCCTTATATTCTTCAATTACAGGTTTTAAGGCATCTGCTTTAATCGGGTGAACCAGTTTCCCCTCAGCATCGACAGGCACGTTTGTTTTCATTTTTTCCCATACAGGATTGGATACGGTTATTCCGTTTCCATTTAAATCCATGGAGAAAGGCGTAATTAAACTGGCCTGTCGTCCAAAGCCGGCATTTGCGGCAATAGGCTGGCCAGCCAGCATGTGAGAACCGTCGAGTTCTCCATCGATAACGCGGTCGAGCACATTTTTCCAGTTCGACTGAGCTTCTATGGTTACAAACAAACCTTCTTCTTCAAAATAACCGAGCTCTTTGGCAATGGCTAATGGAGCCATATCCGTTAGTTTAATAAAACCAAACTTTAACTGTGGTTTTTCAATCAAGAGCGTAGATTTTGGAGCTTCGGTTGTAACGCTGCCTGCTTTCTTACCGGATCCTCCACAGGATGAAAACAGTAAGGCTATAGCTGCAGCATAAAGCGAGAATTGAATCTTTTTAAGTTTTAACATAGTATCGTGTTTTTGTTATTTATTAAAAGTGTAATGCGGATTTAAAGGAATTTGGGTGTAAAGGCAATCATTAACCATCCCCAGCATTGTAGATTACCAACTTCGGTAGATGGATCACCAAACTTGAGTTGCTTCATAGGATTTGAAATACCAAACAATTGTGAGTATCCGGCACTTAGTTTTACACCATTTGTTAAAGCGTAGTTGAACACAAGGTCGAGTTCTGTTCCTAAATAGCCGTCGTAACTTTCACCGCTGCCTGCGTTTGTGCGTTCTTCTGCCGAGGCAAAATAGTGTAGGTGGCCTAGCAGGGATGATTTTTCACCTAATTTGAAATTTGTTTTCAGGTAAATATCAAGCAAACCGGCGCTTTTTGCATTGGCACCGCCATGACCATTTCCTACATAGAAATAATCCATAAAGCCGTAGAACTTGTGATTTGTACCATATTTTGGAGACCATCCTTCTACTTTGTCGCCAGTCGATTCGTCATCGCCACTTAAATAATCAACTCCCAGAAGCGGTTTCCCGGTAATTCCGGTATGTTGAACATATGCATTTACCATGTATCCGCTAATGTCAATCGTTTCAAAAGTCTCATTTACCGCAGTTTTTCCAGCTGCTCCGCCGGTGTAATAAAACTGACCTCCATATTTAAGTTTTCCCGATGTAAAGTTCGGGCTGATTCCCAAAGTAACATTGCTGTAATTCTCTCCTGATGTTGCATCTACATCATACATTTCATTGAGTAGCATTAAAGCAATGTCGCCAGACTCGAATGTTTTTTTATAATAAGCCATCAACTGAGCCTTTGGCAAGCCAAGATTAAATATCCGGGTGTTTGTTCCACCACCTGATGTAATTATATAAGAATTGCCAACCAACTTAGCCGGTTCCGGGACTCCATCACCATAACCGGTCTGGTTCCAGGCCGCCATCAAATCAAACTGATTGCCTTTGTCGTCTTTGTACAAATAGCGCAAAGCGTCTAACGCACGCCCCTGTGCTGCCCAATCTAAACTTCCAAATAAACGGTGATCGTCGTAAATTACCTCCTGCCGGCCAATACGGAAAGTTGATCTCGGCGAAGCGTAGTACTCTGCATAAGCTTCATGGGCACTCAATAATTGATCTGATTTATTAATTTGTCCGGTTTCTCCCCATATTCGAACATCCTGAATTGAGAATTTAAAACCAAATTTCTCGGTTTTGTAGCCTGCAATAAGTCGTGTACGTTGTTCGGTAAAAACGACTGGATCCTGACCGGTAAGGATCGGTTTTTTAAATCCGTTGCGCAGTTCTGTCCGCGGACGTAATTGGCCCTCCAGTGTAAATTGTGCATAGCCGGCACCGGCTGATACTACAATTAAAATTAAGGTGAATACTTTTTTCATACTTTCTGATAGATTTTGTTTATGTATTTCTATACCATCAAAAGTATGTTGTTGAAGACAGGAATAATATGGGATATGCGTGCGCTAAATAGTCTTTTATGCAGTGTAGCACAGATTAAATGGCAATAAAAAACCTGCGTAAATGCAGGTATTGGTTTGTAAGGTGTGGATTTTCAGGTTGCTATGTAATTAACTTTGTATGAAATAATGATGTTCAGCTATCTCCTTTTTTAGACGGTTGATATCAGTAATCCCAATTTTTTTCACCGAAAGTGAAATCAATTCTTCTTTTTTTAAGGTAGAAAGAACTCTGATCACCTGTTCTTCGGTTGTTCCGGCAAAATCGGCTATTTCTTTCCTGCTCAATTGAATGGCGATATAATTCTTCCGATGTCCGAACTTGCGATTAATATATAATAAGGCATCTATTACTTTCTCGCGAACAGTCATGTGTGCAAACATCCTGACCTTGGTTTCGCTCCGATGCAGTTCTTCGGCATAAAAAGAGATGAAATCATAAGCGAGTTTGGGCAGATTATGCAACATCTCCTTCATAACTTCCACCGAAAAGTTGCAAACCACACTATCTTCCAAAGCCGATGCGCCAATGGGAGAGTATTGGTGCGTATTGAAACCACGCTGCCCGAGAATTTCGCCTGCTTTGGCAAAACGTAAAATCTGTTCCCTTCCGTTAATTCCCGTAGTCAGCACCTTTACTTTTCCTGAAAACAAAAAATACAAACCGTGAATGGGCGATCCTTCAATGATGATGCTTTGTCCTTTACGTGCCGGGATGGAGACTTTACGCGCCAAATAAGGTTCTATTCCCTGATCCGCACAATGCTTCCTGATCAGGCATTCGGTATTGCTGCAGCTTTTACATTCGATTTGGTGTTTAATCATGATGGTTTCTTTTTTTCAGTTATGAATAAACCGGTTTCGATTCCAGTTCAGGTTGATTTTGTTCAATCAAATCAATGGACTGAACGATTGGTTCAGCATATTTTCCAATAAAGAGAACTGCCGGAGAAAGGGGCTTCTTATTAACAATGTCGGTTACAATCTGACTTACCGTGCTCGACAAAATGCATTGTGCTTTTTGTCCCACTCGGCTCATTACCTGTACCGGCATTTCCTGATCGATACCGGCTTCCATAATTTTTTCCGTAAGCATGCCGATGTTTCTGAAACCCATATAAATTGTTACGGTTCCTCCACCCTTTAATACTTCAATCACACTTTCAATATTACTGAGTGAGTCGTCGGTGCGATGACCGGTGTAGAAAAGCACCATCGGGCTTTTTTGCCGCTCGGTAACCGGTACTTCCATTAATCCGGCAGCAGCCACTCCGGCGGTAATTCCCGGAATCACTTCGTAGTTAAGACTGTGGTTTTTACAGAAACGAATTTCTTCAGCGCCGCGGCCAAAAACCATCGGATCACCGGCTTTTAGCCTAACCACTTTTTCCCCTAAAGCAGCCAGTTCTGCCAATTTTTTGTGAATGTCATTCTGCCTTTCTTTCTGGCATTGTCCGTCTCCCTGAAATTTTCCAACATAGATGAGCTCTGCATCTGCCCGGGCAATCTTTAATATTTCACTTCCATGAAGGGCATCATACAAAATGGCATCTGCTTCACTTAGCCGCTTATGGGCTTTTACAGTCAGCAAATCAGGATCTCCGGGACCTGCTCCAACAATTGATATAAGATGATTTGCAGTCATTAGAGTTGTAAACGAATTACTATTCAATACCAATAAAAACAAAGCCGTTTTCCACTTTTACCGGGTAAGTCTTCAGGTGGTACTTTTCATCGGTCAGGCAGCTTCCGTCTTCCAGCGAAAAAGTCTGTTTGTGGAAGGGGCAGGCTACTTTAGGATGTCCCTCTGAGTCTCCCGTAAGGCCACGGGAAATGGCCATCTCTCCTTTATGCGGACAACGGTTTTGTGTGGCATACCATCGTCCTTCATTTGTAAAATTAAATACGGCTATTTGCTCTCCGTTAATGAGAACTGCAGCTCCTCCGTTTTGCGGAAAATCTTCAACTGCAGCTGCCTTTATCCATTCTTTTACTGATGTAATTGCTTGTGTTTCCATATTTCTTAAGCTTTGGCGGGCATCTTCTGTCCACGCAGTGGTGTATACTTGATATTTTTGTCGATCTGATCAGAATTTACAAAGTGACGGAATTTTTTACGCATTTCCGGATTTCGAACCACGCTTGTCCATTCACACTGATAATGGGAGACGAGCTCCTGCATTTCTTCTTCCAGTTTGGTTCCAATGCCGAGCGAGTCTTTCACAATGACGTCTCTCAGGTAACCCAGGCCACCTTCGAGTTCAGACAACCATTTTGACGTACGAACCAGCGGACCTGCAGTTTTAATGTAGAACATCAAAAACCGATCGAGGTATTTAATGCAGGTTTCTTTATCGAGATCGGACGCTAAAAGATCAGCATGTCGCGGGTTAGCACCTCCGTTACCACAAACAAACAAATTCCAGCCCTTGTCGGTCGCTATAATTCCAAAGTCTTTTCCGCGGGCTTCTGCACATTCGCGTACACAACCCGAGACACCACCTTTTAATTTATGGGGTGAGCGCAGTCCCTTATAGCGGTTTTCTACTTCAACTGCAAAACTCACTGAATCGTCCATTCCGTAGCGGCACCAGGTAGATCCTACACAACTTTTTACTGTACGAAGTGCTTTCCCGTAAGCATGGCCACTCTCAAATCCGGCTGCAATAAGCTCTTCCCAGATTTCCGGCAACTGATCAACACGTGCTCCAAGCAAATCGATTCGTTGTCCCCCGGTAATTTTTGTGTACAGCTCATATTTCCTGGCTACCTGCCCAATTACGATGAGTTTATCGGGCGTAATTTCTCCTCCGGGAATTCTCGGAACAACCGAGTAAACTCCGCGTTGTTGGATGTTTGCCAGAAAACGATCATTGGTATCCTGAATTGTATCGTGTTTTACAATCATTTCATTCCATATCGAGGCAAGCAACGACGCTGTTACAGGTTTACATATTTCGCAACCAGAGCCCTTTCCGTAGGCTTTTAGCAGTGCATTAAAACTTTTTATCTCGTTTACCTTTATCAGGTCATATAATTCTTGCCGGGTGTAATTAAAATGTTCACAAATTGTTTTACGTACTTCGCGTCCCTGCGATTTCATGTAGTGGGTAAGTAAATCGTCGAGCATTGGCACACAACCTCCGCAGCCTGTACCTGCTTTAGTACATCTTTTTATTAAAGGAACAGCCTCGGCACCATCATTCTCAATCACATTAAGTATAGTGCCCTTGTTGATGTTTTCGCACGAGCAGATGTTGGCATCATCGGGCAAATCCGCAATGCTGATTCCTGCACCCCCTTCACCTCCCCGGGCACCAAGAATAAAGTCTTCTGGGTTTTCGGGCAGTACCATTTTGTTATTTACAACTTGTTTCAGCATGTTGTACTCTTCGGCTTCACCTACCAAAATACCACCTACCAAATATTTTCCATCTGCCGTTAAGTTCAAACGTTTATAAATTCCGCGGGCTTTGTTCTCATAAACAATTGTTTTCACGCTCTCGTCCTGTAAAAGTGCATCACCAAAGCTGGCTACGTCAGTACCAATTAATTTTAATTTAGATGACAGGTCGAATCCCAGAAATTCCTTCGATTCTCCAAGCAGGTTTTGAATGAGCACTTCGGCCATTTCATAGCAGGGAGCCACCAGCCCCCAAACCATGTTGTGAACAACTACACATTCTCCGATTGCAAAAATACTGGGATCAGCAGTTTGCATTTTGCTGTTAACAACAATTCCGCCTCGCGGATGAACCTCAAGATCAGCTTTTTGGGCGAGTTCATCACGTGGTCGGATACCTGCTGAAATTACCAGCAAATCAGCATCCAACTTGCTTCCGTCATTAAATTCAAGCCCCTGGATAGAACCATTACCTATAATTTTTTTGGTACTCTTGTTTAACAGAACTTCGAGGTTGAATTCTTCGAGTTTTGATTTTAGAATTTCTGCTCCCTGCAGGTCCAGTTGGCGTGGCATTAAACGAGGCGCAAATTCCACAACCGATGTAGGAAGCCCGTCGTCAAGCACTGCTTTGGCGGCCTCCAGCCCGAGTAGTCCACCTCCGATTACTGCAGCTTTTTTTGCATTCGGGATGTACGCTTTGATTTTATCTATGTCATCGAAAGTACGGTAAACAAAAACACCTTGCTTTTCAATTCCGTCAATTGGTGGAACAAAGGCCGATGACCCGGTGGCAAGTACCAAAATGTCGTAGGAGTAGTTCAGTCCCTTTTCGGAGCTGATCGTTTTCTTCACCCTGTCAATTTCTGTAATCCGCTCGTGGGTTCGCAATTCAATTCCATGATCGGCATACCATCCTGCCGGAGCAAGTAAAAGTTCCTCAGGAACCGTTCCCGTGTAATAAGAAGTTAGGTGAACGCGATCGTAAGCCGGATGTGGTTCCTCTCCAAAAACTAGTAAATCATAGTCGTGAGTTAAGGCAGATTCAACAAATTTCTCACAGAATTTGTAGCCGGTCATTCCGTTTCCGATTAAAATAATTCTTTTTTTCATGATATATTTTATTTTTTTGTTCTCTTCATTTTTAAATAGTGCTGTTGCATTAACTTTTACAGGCATTTGCTGTTATGAGTAATAAATCTTGAAGTATGTATAGTTCTGTATATCCTAAATCTGTTGATGCGTTGAAAGCTGCCCATCAGCAAGATCCGAATTTGGCGCCCGATGGTACTCCTGCCGAACTCTTGTATTGCCATCGTCTGGCCGATTGTCTGGCTGAAGTTTACCCCGATGCTTCGGAAGCTTTGGCTATCGCAGCGTGGTGCCAGCATTTGTATCGATGGG
>DASQBW010000809.1:0-3838 GCA_035635015.1 Draconibacterium sp.
GAGTAACGTTGGGAAAGCCCATCCATTCGGCATCCGCATTCCGGGATTGCCTACCGTCGCCGTGTGCAACTTGTTCATCTGCTTTTTGGTAATGGCATCCAGTCCGAAAAATGTAAAAAACAATTTGGCCTCAATACCTTCCATGACTGCCCCATTCGCCATTATTAACCCTGCATAAACATCTTCAATATTGGCTTTGGCTACAATGATCATTACCTTTTTTAAAGGCGTTTCTTTAATTTCAGTCATATTTTAATGTTTTTGGTTTTAAACGCAACTTGCCGGTTTGGAAATACCGGCATATTTAGAAGATAGTTTTAACGGGCCTCCAGGAAATAGTTGGTATAATCCTTTAATATCAACAATACCCGATTTCCCAACTTTTCGAATTGTAAGAGAAGCTCCTGCCGCTTCCTGCTCACGCAAAAAATCCAACACTTCATAGTGTTTATCCGTCAATTCAATACCATCTTCTTTTGCCATTTCTGCAGCAACTTCCTTGCTCCAGTCACTTTTGTTTACAAGGTAACCTTCAGCAGTCACCTCAACAGTTTTTCCTGCGATAGTTTTTTCAGCCATAATTTTATTTTTAATTGTTGTTTTTATTGGTTTCTGCAGCCATATTCTTCATAAAGGTTACAAAGAATCCGAGCGCACGTTTCATCTCTGGTTTATTCATTTCGCGGACGACCTTAATAATTGAATACTCCGGGACATTATCCATTTCCATGCTTCCGTAAATTTTGAGTCCATTGTTCATGGCGCTCATCATTTCGGGTTGTGTGGCCGAGCGCACTGTTTCCATAATGGTTACAATGTTATCAGCCAGTTCTTTCACATCAGCCGGTTTGTAATGTGCAATAATGTTGTCAAATATTTTACCGGCTTCGGCAAAGAATTCGAAGTATCCTTTTTGATCAAGCTCATGAAGTTTCTTCGAAAAATCGATGATCACTTCGTTAAGGATTGGCGAAGCGTCCTTCATCAAATCGGTCATGCTTTCAAAGAGTTCAAGGAACTTGTTCATGTTGTCGATGTTTCTTAATACGCGCAACATCAACCCCTTTACTTCATCTAAATCCAGGTGTACCATTCGGTTGTCCAGGTCTTCCACTGCCGTATCGTACATATCTTTTCCAACTATCGACAGGTCGGCAATCAGGTCTTCAACTTCGTTGGTTTTAAGCCGCTGCTGGTTTACATACTCCAACAGTAAATCAACCTTCTGATTCAGCTCCGTTATTTGTACTTGTAATGTCTTCTCTTCCATGTCGGGCTCCTTTCCTTAGTTAACCTTCTTTTTCCCGGCCATTGTCATAAGAGGTTCAACCGGCAATTCTTTACCTTTTAGCAAAATGTGCCAGTATATCCAGCGGAACATAACTTTACCATAGTGGTTGATTTTGGTATTTTCCAGCAATCCGAATGGTCCGATACCCGGTAGCGGGAATGTTCCGGGAAGCGGTTCTGTTTCGTAGTTGAAATCGATAAGCGCTCCTTTTCCAAAACCTGTTTCGATATAACAATTGGCATGACCGTCGAATTTAGCGTGCAACGGACGTCCTTCAATGGCGCTCATCAGGTTCTCGAATAGGATTTCGGCAGCAAAGTGAGCTACCGATCCAGCTTTCGATGTTGGAATATTGGAAGCATCGCCCAACACAAATATATTTTCGAATGCCACCGACTGCAACGTATGTTTATCAGTAGGAACAAAATTCATATCATCGCCCAGTCCGCTGCGTTCAATCATATCGTCGCCCATATTTACAGGCACCACGGTGAGTACGTCAAAATCTACTTCCTTTTCGTCGTAGGAAATAAGTTTTTTGGTGTCGTTGTCTACCCGCTCGATATAGAAATCAGGAATTACTTCGATGTTTTTCTCGGCCAACAGTTCCGAAAGCATTTTGGTGGCTACCGGCTTAGTAAATGCTCCCGGCATTGGTGTAACATACGATATCTCAACTTTGTCGCGCATGCCCAATTCAGTAAAATAGGCATCGGCCAAAAAAACGAATTCAAGTGGCGCCACCGGGCATTTGTAAGGCAATTCGGTAATTGCCATTACCAGTTTTCCGCCTTCCCAGCCTTTAAAAAAATTTTGTAACGCCATTGCCCCATCGATGGTATAAAAATCAAAGATTTCTTTATACCAAAGCTTGTCTTTCAATCCGGGAGTTTCATCCGGATTTGTTTTTGTTCCGGTAGCCACGATCAGAAAATCGTAGTTCAATACCTGTCCTCCATCAAGATGCACTTTGTTGGCTCCACCCTCAATGCGGTTAATCGATGAATAGATCATATTTACCCCGGCAGGAATAAAATCCGACTTTGGCTTTATTACATCCTCCTTCTGATAAATTCCAAAAGGAATAAATAAAAATCCGGGCTGGTAGTAATGTGTTTTGAACTCATCAACGATAGTGATTGCCCACTCCTCTCTGTCAAGAGCTTTTCTCAACTTATTCGCCATCATTGTTCCTGCAGTTCCGGCTCCAAGAATTACGATCTTCTTCATTTTAGTTCGTTCTATTGATTTATAAGAGTTTAAAGTTAAAGGAGCATTTGTGGGATGCTGTACAACCTGCTATGATAATTATCAGAGGGTAATAAATATCATAATAATTTGGTACATTGCAGGTTAATGAAACAGACATAAATTAAACAATGGGGAACGTATCTTGTAATTGCGAATATTGTCAGTTAAGAAATATCTTTTTTGCTCATGTAAAAAGTGATGAACTAACTAATATCTGCGATTTGAAAGTGGAGAGAAGTTATTCAAAAGGAGAATCGATTATACTTGAAGGCGACCCGATAACTGAATTTCTTTACATGAAAGAAGGCCTGGTGAAACTTTCAAGAACTTCGATGGATGGGAAAGATCAAATCATCAGCTTTTCTAAACCGTTTGATTTTGTAAGCCTCTTATCCGTTTTTTCGTCAGAAAAATACAAATATTCTGTTACCGCCATAGAGCAAACTACAGTTTGTATTCTTCAATTGGATACGGTGAAAAAATATGCGGAGGGAAATGCACTCTTTGCAATGGATATGATGTCGAATATCAGCCAAATGACGGATAAGATTATACACGATAACCTGGAAATTAAGCGCAAACATTTGAAAGGACGTATTGCACATGTACTGCTGTATTTCTCAGATTATATTTATAAGGCTGATGAATTCGAACTACCGATATCAAGGCGCGAGATTGCCGAATACATTGGAATGACAACAGAGAATGTAATTCGCACATTATCCGAGTTCCGAAAAGACAAAATCATTAAAATCTTCGGAAAAAACATTCTCATTGAGGATAAGAAACTTTTGAAAAGTATTTCCGAATTTGGATAAACAATTTAAAGATCTTCAGGACGATTTAGATTGGTGAAAAGCCGCGAATTTTTTTCCAAGAGCTGTTGTGCATCAAACCAGTTCGTTTGCACCGCTTCCAAAAAGTTTTGCATTTTAAAATCACCTTCATCGAGCTTTTCTTTCAACACCGGAATGCAACTTTTATTATACAAAGCGATAAGTGGCTCAACACCCCTGGAGGTGGTCGGCACTACCGCATCGAAGTCTCCTGCCAGTGAAATTAGACTATCCAGAAAATTTTGATCAACATAAACCGCATCAACACTTAAAACGATATTCCATTTGGTTGTTGACCTTTTTAAACAAGAATAAATCCCTCCCATTGGTCCGCAGTTCTTCACCTCATCTTCAACAACAGGATAACCAAAAATTGTGTGCGACGTATGATTTGAACTGATAAGTACCTCAGACGAAAGGGGTTTACAAAGATTTATGGCTCGCTCCAGCAATGGTATCC
>DASQBW010000810.1:0-1834 GCA_035635015.1 Draconibacterium sp.
ACAGGCTTTATCGAAGGTGTCGGGGTCGGTATTGCGTTGCAGGCTAAACAATCCATCGCATCCCCGGTATAGATGTTCGGGGTATCTGTTTTGCGAGAAAACCAGTTCAACCAACTGCCCTAATGAATTGGATAGTTTGTAGGCTTTGTCTATATAGATAAACCTTAAAAACACACCAGAGTGTTGATAACCAATTATTAAACTCTTTTATTGTATGTCTGAATTTGCAAGCAAATAATTATCTTAGTCAAAAAGCTTGCAGATATGGTTGGAAAACAGGACAAGACACCTCAATTAAGTATTTTTGACACCCCATTGGAAAGGTTCATCAATTTGGAGCATGAATTGTGCATTTTATCCGGGCAAATTGATTGGGATTCGATAGAGAAGGAATTCTCGATTTATTTTTCAGAAATAGGTCGGCCATCAGTTCCTATTCGAAGAATGGTAGGATTGCTCTTGCTAAAACATATTTATAATTTAAGTGATGAAGTAATTGTGGACAGATGGATTGAAAACCCATATTGGCAATATTTTAGCGGAGAGAAAGTTTTTCAAACACAAAAGCCTTTCGACCCAACAGAGTTTATCCATTTTAGAAACCGTATTGGAAAAGAAGGTGCAGAAAAATTATTGAAAGTATCGATTCAACTATTTGGCAAAGAAGCCCAAGAAAAAGAAGTATTGATTGACAGTACCGTACAAGAAAAAAACATCACTTATCCAACTGATGCAAAACTACACAAACGTATAATCGGAAAAGTAAACAAGATAGCCAAACAAGAAGGAATTACATTGCGTCAAACTTATACCCGGACATTAAAGCAGCTGATGATAGACCAACGTTTTCATAACCACCCCAAAAGAAGAAAGAAAGCCAGGGCAGCAATAAGGAAAATCAAGACTATCGCAGGTCGTCAAGTCAGAGATATTGAAAGGCAATTCATTCCGGCTCAACAAAAGAAATATCAGGAATTATTCATTACAATCAATAAGATTTTAACGCAACAAAAAGGAGATAAGAACAAAATTTACAGCATCCACGAACCAAAGGTTAGTTGTATTGCAAAAGGTAAAGAAGCAAAGAAATTTGAGTTCGGAAACAAGTCAGGAATTGTATTGACCAAAACCTCAAAAATTGTAGTTGGTGCCATTGCTTTTGAAAATAATCCTTACGATGGACATACATTGGAAGAACATTTAAATCAAACAGAATATTTAACCCAAAGCCGGCCAAAAACAGGAATTGTAGACAGAGGATATAAAGGGAAAAAGAAAATTAATGGAACGGAAATAATCTCACCATCAGTTCCTAAAAAAGAAACAACCCAATACGAAAAACAAAAAGCAAGGAAACGTTTTAGGGCCAGGGCAGGAATTGAGCCAATAATTGGTCATATTAAACACGATCACAGAATGTTAAGAAATTATTTGAAAGGTGTAATTGGCGACCAATTAAATACAATTTTAGCGGGAACCGGGTTCAATTTAAAGAAAATGCTCAATAGAATTAAAGAGCAAATTCTTTTTGACCTATTTCAAATTATAAATTTTTGCAAACAACTATTTTTTTCAAAAATTAAACGCTCAAAATATCTGGCTTTTTAAGGTCTGACTATATAATACCTGGGGCTACGGTTGTTGTAATGCTGATGGGTGGAACACAGATGGTTTTTATCGGTTGTGTAACCGCCTTTTACAAAGCTGCGTTTATGAACTGCAATTAAATTGTGGTTGAGAAAAATACGGACTATACTCCTTGTGTAAATCACTTTTAGTTTCTTGCCAATTTGCTGATATGGGGCACTGTAATAGTGTTTGTCCTGGCCAAGAT
>DASQBW010000811.1:0-1796 GCA_035635015.1 Draconibacterium sp.
ATTACCACGCAGAAACAGCAGTGATGATTTCATTGATTTCTGTAGGTAAAGACGAAATGCCAGATGCATTGGCAGGATTAGCTGCTTCGGCGGCCATTGCAGTTTCAGATGTTCCTTTTGAAACGCCAATTTCAGAATGTCGTGTGGCCCGTATTAACGGCGAATACGTAATCAACCCAACTCGTGTGCAAATGGAAGAAGCCGAGCTTGAAATTATGGTTGGTGCTTCGTACGAGAACATTATGATGGTTGAAGGCGAAATGAATGAGGTTTCGGAAGAAGTAATGTTGGAAGCCATTAAAGTTGCTCACGAAGAAATTAAAAAGCAGTGTAAAGTTCAGGAAGAATTAGCTGCCGAACTTGGTGTTGTTAAACGTGAGTATTGCCACGAAAACAACAACGAAGAATTACGCGAGCGTGTAAAAGCAGAAACTTACGAAGCATGTTACGAAGTTGCCAAAAAGCAATTGACCAACAAAGCCGAGCGCATGGATTCTTTTATGGTAATTCGCGATGAGTTTATCGAGAAATACACAGAAGAAAATGCTGAAAATGAAGAAATTGATTTAGACCAGCACATCGGTTTAATTAAAAGATACTACCACGATGTTGAAAAAGAAGCCATGCGCCGCATGATTCTTGACGATAAAATTCGTTTAGACGGACGTGCAACCAACGAAATTCGTCCTATTTGGGGTGAAACAAACTATTTGCCGGGTGCACACGGTTCATCTATTTTTACCCGTGGCGAAACTCAATCGCTGACTTCGGTTACATTGGGTACAAAAATGGACATTAAGAAAATTGACAATGTAACTTTCCAGGGAACGGAGAATTTCTTGTTACATTACAACTTCCCTCCATTTTGTGTAGGCGACCCAAAAACACCACGCGGAACCAGCCGTCGTGAAATTGGTCACGGAAACCTGGCCTTACGCGGTTTAAAAAGAATGATTCCTGAAGATTTCCCTTACGTTGTTCGTATTATGTCCGATATTTTAGAATCAAACGGTTCATCGTCGATGGCAACTGTTTGTGCCGGAACAATGGGAATGATGGATGCCGGTATTAAAATTAAAAAACCGGTATCGGGTATCGCAATGGGATTAATTACCGATAAAGGAGCTGAGAAATATGCTGTTCTTTCTGACATTTTAGGTGACGAAGACCACCTTGGCGACATGGACTTTAAAGTTACAGGTACTGCCGATGGTATTACTGCCACCCAAATGGATATTAAAGTTGACGGACTGCCTTACGAAGTACTTGCCGAAGCATTGCAACAGGCAAAAGAAGGCCGTTTGCACATTTTGGGCGAAATGTTGAAAGTGATTCCTGAGCCACGCGAAGATTACAAACCAAATGTTCCTCGTATTGAAATCGTTATGGTTCCGAAGGACATGATTGGTGCAATTATCGGACCTGGAGGAAAAGTAATTCAAGCCATTCAGGAAGAAACTGAAACGGTTATTGTTATTGAGGAAGTTGAAGATCAGGGTAGAGTTGAAATTTCGGGACAGGGATTGGAGCCAATTGAAGCTGCAAAAGCAAAAATTAAGGCCATCACTGCTCTTCCGGAAGTAGGTGAAGTTTACCAGGGAAAAGTAAAATCGGTGGTTTCTTTCGGAGCATTTATCGAGATTATTCCTGGAAAAGAAGGACTGTTACACGTTTCTGAAATGGCCTGGGAGCGCGTTGAAAACGCCGAAGACTTTGCTAAAGAAGGAGAGGTTGTAGAAGTAAAACTGATCGGTATTGATGAAAAAACCGGCAAACTGAAACTTTCGCGCAAAGTG
>DASQBW010000812.1:0-1899 GCA_035635015.1 Draconibacterium sp.
GAACAGGAAACAAGTATTCAGGAACTCGAAGCCACTCACCAAAAAACGATGGATGAATTGCGTACCGAACGACGCTCAACAATTAATGCTGTTGAAAAAAGCGAAATCAGAACCGAGATGCTTAAAAGCGTTGAAACACACCGAAATGAAGTTCGAAATTTATTGACTGCCGAACAGCAGGAACAATATGGACAGCTTCATTCCAACGGCAGCTTCGGACGAAATCAGAACGTTGGAAGAGGTAATGGAAATGGCCGTGGAAATGGAAATTTTAGGAATAAAAACTATAGGGGGGCATGCCGTTAGACAACCGGCATATAAGCGAATAATAAATTGAGATTATTAAATAAAATGTTGAACTAAAATTAGCAAAGATGAAAAGAATGAGAACAATTGCAGGCATAGTAGTGGCGGTAGCTGCCATCTTTTTTACTTCCTGCTCAGAAACAGAAGGATTTGATGAATCGTGGGTTTTGGCCGACAAAAGTGCTGAGCTGGCCGCTATTTGCCAGGTCAGCTGTACTTTTGATGAAGAATTAACGGATGCAGATATTGAAGGATTGCTTTTAATGCGTGAGGAAGAAAAACTGGCTCACGATGTATACTTGTATTTTTACGAAATGTATGGCCGGCAGCTATTTTTGAATATTGCCAACAGCGAAGAAAGCCACATGGATGCAGTGCTTGTACTTCTTAACGGATACGGAATTGAAGATCCTGCGCTTGACGACGAAGGTGTATTTTCGAACCAAACCCTGGCAGAGTTGTATGCTCAGCTAATTGAAAAAGGTTCGGCAGGTTTGGCCGAGGCGCTAACAGTTGGAGCAACAATAGAAGATCTGGATATTTCCGATTTACAAAGACAGTTGGCAGAAACAGAAAACTCCGATATTATTCGGATTTACGAAAATCTGCTGCAAGGTTCGGAAAATCACATGCGAGGATTTGTGCGAAATTTGGAAGCCCTTGGCGGAAGCTACACACCACAGTACATCTCTGATGAACATTTTGAGGCAATTTTAACCGGATCGAACGGACAGGGAAACGGCCCGGAAAGAAAAGGTTATGGTAATGGCCGACAAGGAAATGGAATGGGTGGCTACCGAAACGGACAAAACAAATAGTAAAAACCAAAATTGGTTATTAATGATCAAAATGCTGTCTTTTTTTAGGCAGCTTTTTTTGTTT
Source organism: Draconibacterium sp. (assembly GCA_035635015.1). Lineage (GTDB taxonomy): Bacteria > Bacteroidota > Bacteroidia > Bacteroidales > Prolixibacteraceae > Draconibacterium. The sequence goes on from DASQBW010000812.1 coordinate 1,189, forward strand.
ACCAGTATTATTTTAATTCGAAGTCCTTCTTCTCAGGGGTGTTCTTCACGTAAGTATTAAAAATCGGACGAAAATCTACCTTACGTTTACATTATTGCTAATAAAGTATAAATTTGTAAGCTCAAAATTCGATAAGTTAAAAGGCTGTAAAAAGCCAAACAGACAAATTAAAGGCAGAAAATTATACATCATGGCACGTTTGAAAATTAAAGAGATTCTGAAGAATGGAGAAACAGGCAGCGAAGTAGTTGCCAAAGGTTGGGTAAGAACAAAGCGCGGAAGTAAAAACGTAAATTTTATTGCGCTGAATGATGGATCTACTATTCATAATCTTCAGGTGGTAGTTGATGTTGCAAATTTTGACGAAGAATTATTACACAAGATAACAACCGGAGCTGCAATCGCTGTTTCCGGAGAATTGGTAGAATCGGCCGGAAGTGGACAGAGTGTGGAATTAAATGCAAAATCGATCGATTTGCTGGGAGCTGCCGATCCGTATAAGTACCCGATTCAGCCGAAGAAACACTCGTTGGAATTCTTGCGTGAAAATGCGCACCTACGTTTCCGAACCAATACTTTTAGTGCAGTTTTTCGTATCCGCCACGCAATGGCATTTGCCATTCACAAATATTTTAACGAAAAAGGATTTAATTACCTGCATACTCCAATTGTAACGGCCAGCGATGCCGAAGGAGCCGGACAAATGTTCCG
>DASQBW010000813.1:0-2067 GCA_035635015.1 Draconibacterium sp.
GCCATGTTGTAACGCACCACCTGATCAAAAGTATTTTGTGTTATTTTTACTTTTGGAGCTTTAAATTCGGCAATAAGCAAAGGCTGACCATTTTTTCGGTAAACCAACAAATCAAAACGTCGCTGTTGTCGGTTCACCATAATCTGTTTCTCTACGGCCATTAATAGTTTAGGGTACTTTTTCGTTTCTGCCAGGTATTCAATAAAATTCTGCCTCACCCATTCCTCAGGAGTCAATACAACAAATTTTTTCCTAATTGTATCAAAAATAAGTTGTTTACCATCTTGTATTTTAGTTCTGTATTCATATTCGGGCAAATTCAGTTTCTCCATTTTAATATCAATAACTTATTAACTCAACTTGGCTGACGAAATCTAAAAATGTACATTTGTGTTCGCCTTAAAACCAAAGGTATTTCCATTTTGTTCAAAGTTAGAACAATTCAGCTTATGAAGACAAAAAAAGAGATCGTTGACAACTGGCTTCCCAGATATACCGGTAAAAAGCTGGATGAATTAGGCAGGTACATTCTGCTCACCAACTTTCAGGATTATGTCGAGCGGTTTGCACGAAAATTCGAAGTCCCCATTGAAGGCGCCGATAAAAACATGCCCAATGCCTCGGCCGAGGGTATTACAATGATAAATTTTGGAATGGGCAGCCCCAATGCAGCAACAATTATGGATTTACTGAGTGCAATACACCCAAAAGCGGTTCTGTTTCTTGGTAAATGCGGAGGATTAAAAAAGAAAAACCAACTTGGCGATCTTATCCTTCCAATTGCAGCTATTCGTAGCGATGGAACATCAGACGATTACCTGCCACCGGAGGTTCCGGCATTGCCTGCATTTAACCTGCAGCGCGCGGTTTCTCATATTTTGCGAAACTCGGAACAAGACTACTGGACAGGCGTTGTATTAAGTACCAACCGAAGAGTTTGGGAATACGATGCCCGTTTTAAAAAATACCTCAAGAAAACAAGAGCAATGGCCATTGATATGGAAACAGCAACCCTTTTTACGGTTGGGTTTGCCAACCAAATTCCGACAGGTGTTTTATTGCTGGTATCCGACCAGCCCATGATATCGACAGGAGTTAAAACCGAAGCCAGCGATAAATATGTTACTTCTTCTTACGTTGAACGACATATTCAGGCAGGAATTGATGCGCTTTTGGAAATTAAAAACAATGGACTTTCTGTAAAACACTTACGATTTTAGAATGGAGTTTAACGAGATACTGCAAAACCTGAAAAAAGGAATATACCACCCCATTTATTTACTTCAGGGAGAAGAAGCCTATTTTATAGATCAGCTAACAGAGTACATTGAAGACCATGTACTCCCCGATGCAGAAAAAGGATTTAACCAAACCATCTTTTATGGAAAAGATTCAGATCCGGTTACAATTGTCGAAGCATCTATGCGTTTTCCGATGATGGCCAGCAAACAGGTAATTATTGTAAAAGAAGCACAAAGCTTAAATAAAATTGACACCTTAACATCGTATGCCGAGAAACCACTTGCTTCAACCATTCTGGTTTTGGCTTACAAATACAAATATCTTGATTCGAGAACAAAACTGGCAAAAGCCATAAAGAAAAATGGCATTCTTTTTACATCAAAGAAGCTTTACGAAAACAAAATACCAAATTGGATTGACATCTACCTGAAAGCCCACAATTACAGCATCACACCCCAGGCTGCGATATTATTAACTTCCTACCTCGGAACCGACTTGAGCAAGATTGCCAACGAATTAAATAAGTTGGTTATTGCAGTAAAAGATTCGACAAAAATTACGCCCGACCACATTGAAAAAAACATTGGTTTAAGTAAAGAGTTTAATGTACTGGAATTGCAAAATGCTTTAGGAGAAAAAGATGTCTTAAAGGCAAACCGGATTATTAAGTATTTTGGTGCCAATCCAACTTTAAATCCTATTCAAAAAACCATAGCCGGGTTGTATTTCTATTTTTCAAAACTGTTTACCTATCACTTTTTAAAAGACAAAACAGAACGAAATGTGGCAGCAGAGCTTCGTGTTCATCCATTCTTTGTAAAAGAT
>DASQBW010000814.1:0-5401 GCA_035635015.1 Draconibacterium sp.
TGATATACCTGAAGGAGTTTTGAATTTGGTAGCCGCAGGTTCGCGCGAACTGGGTGACGAGTTTTTCAGCGATAAAAATATTCCGTTGATATCGTTTACCGGCTCTACAAAAATTGGTAAAAAGGTTGGCGGTCTTGTGGGCCAGCGATTGGGAAAATCAATACTTGAACTTGGCGGAAATAATGCAATAATTATTACACCTGAGGCCAATTTGGAAATGGCACTTCGGGCCGTAGTTTTTGGGGCAGTCGGAACTTGCGGCCAACGTTGTACATCAACACGCCGAATTATTGTACACCATTCGGTTTATGAGGATCTAAAAAACCGACTGATTGCCATTTACGAACACTTACCAGTTGGTCACGCTCTGGATGAAAAGACACTGGTTGGCCCGCTGGTTGATCGTTTGGCTGTAGATACATATCTCGCTGCCATCGAAAAAGTAAAAGCTGAAGGCGGTAATATTTTAACCGGTGGAGAGGTACTTACCGGAGAAGGATACGAATCGGGATGTTATGTTACACCATGTATCGCTGAAGTGGAAAATCATTTCGAAATCGTTCAGAACGAAACATTTGCTCCACTGCTTTATTTGATTCATTATTTAGACTTTGATGAAGCCATTCGTTTGCACAATGATGTGCCACAAGGATTGTCATCTGCAATTTTCTCAACTCACATGTTGGAAACAGAGAAATTCCTGTCTCAAGAAGGATCGGATTGTGGAATTGCCAACGTAAATATAGGTACTTCAGGTGCCGAAATTGGTGGTGCTTTTGGTGGCGAAAAAGAAACCGGAGGTGGCCGCGAGTCGGGTTCCGATGCATGGAAAGCATATATGCGGCGCCAAACCAATACAATAAATTACAGTACCGAGCTACCATTGGCTCAGGGGATTGAGTTTAATGTTTAAAAAGGAATTGTGAAGTCAAAAGCAGTAAGAGAGTTGAATATTGGAGTTAAAAGCTCGCAACTTGGTATCAAGTTTCGCAACTCATAACCTGAAGCCTTTGGCGGGTAGCTAATAGCTAAAAACTATGAAAAACATATTAATATTCGGAGCAGGGAGGTCGAGCGTATTTTTGATGACTTACCTTGCAGAACGTGCAGCAAAATACCATTGGCACATAAAAGTGGTTGATGCCCGCGAAAGCGACCTGGTAAAAGCTTTAAAAGTGTCCTTTTCAATTATAAACGTACGCGATGAATTTGCCCGTGACCAGGAAGTGCGCGAAGCAGATTTGGTCATTTCAATGTTACCTGCTCGTTTTCACAAACTGGTGATGCAATCGTGTTTGAAATTCTCTAAAAGTTTATTTACGGCTTCGTACGAAAGTAAGGAGATAAAAGATGCAGAAGAAGAAGTAAAAAGCAAAGGCTTGCTGTTTTTAAACGAATGTGGATTAGATCCCGGTCTTGATCACATGTCGGCAATGCGTGTGATCAACCGGATAAAAAAAGAAGGCCACCAAATTGAGGCTTTTGAATCATTTGCCGGAGGTTTGGTTGCACCCGATTCAGACAATAATCCGTGGCATTACAAGTTTAGCTGGAATCCACGTAATGTGGTGTTAGCGGGGCAGGGCGGACCTGCCAAATTTATTCAGAAAGGAAAAATTAAATACATTCCTTACAATCGATTGTTCCGCCGCACCGAGCTGATTAAGATTGATGATTACGGATGGTTTGAAGGTTATGCCAACCGCGATTCGATGAGCTATATCGAAAAATACGGTTTGCAGGAAGTGCCCACTGTTTTTCGAGGAACCTTGCGTCGTCCGGGATTCTGCAAAGCCTGGAATGTGTTTGTACAACTCGGTGCTACGAGCGACAATCATTACATCGACAATGTGGAAAACATGACTTACCGTGAGTTTATAAATTCGTTCTTATACTATCATCCTGCCAACACGATTGACCTTAAACTTTATCATTCGATGCAGATTCCGATGGACTCGGAGATCATTCCAAAACTGGAATGGTTGGGAATATTCGAAAACAAAAAAATTGGCCTTAAAAAAGCTACACCGGCGCAGGTAATGGAAAAATTACTTTCGGAGAAATGGCTATTAAATCCCGGCGATAAAGATATGATTGTGATGTGGCACAAATTTGAATACACCGATTGCACCACACAGAAAAAAATGGAGAAGAACAGCTCGTTGGTGGTAATTGGCGAACCGGGGGCAAAAACTGCCATGGCAAAAACAGTGGGTTTACCACTTGCCGTTGCTGCCAAATTGTTTTTAACAGGCAAAATAAATAAAACAGGTGTTTTAATTCCAACCCATCCCGAGATTTATGAACCGGTTCTGGATGAGCTGGAAGATTTTGGAATCAACTTTTCTGAGACACAGAGGTAATCGGGTATGCCAGAGGTGGACAATTGACTCATTTTAATTTTATCGTTTCAGCTGTCATCTTGAATTCTACATGCCCAAAGCACTTCCGGCTAACTCAATTATTTGTTCAAATTGCTGCATATTCTGCAAATCGAGAGTTCCCGTAATGTAAATGATCATGCTGTTGCTGACCAGAAGAAATTCGTTCTCATCCTTGCCGTCCTTTTTGTAAAATGATATCTTAGAGCGCTGGTCTCTTTGGGTCATCAGGCGCGTATAATCTTTTAGGTTTGCATTCTCCATAAATATATTATAGAATTCTTCGCCCAGCTGCATGCGATTTTCACCTCCCGGCTGAATCATTTTTAATTGATGAAGTTGGCTGATGTATTCCTTGAGTTCCTGCCCCATTTCCCTGGATTCCGACAGCATTTTAAACATGTCTTTTGTAACTTCAAAATAGGACGCATCCTCACTACTGTCGATAAGTTTAAATGCTTGATCGATATTTTTGCTGCCATTTTGAGCCAGACTGCTGAAACTAATGAGTAGAAAAAATAAGATGAATTTTGTTTTCATGATTAATTGATTTTTAGATTTTTAATTGGATTGTCAAATTGAATATTTAAATTTCTCAACGATTCAACGTCGCTTAATGGAGCATTAATTCGTTTTGCATTTTCAAGATTGGCAAGGCAGGTATTCATTTCTTTCGAAAACTGATACAAAGCCAGTTTGGTGTTTTCCTGTAGCTCAGCTAACTCATTTTCTGTTAACGTGATCTGTTTTTCTTGTTGAGAGCGATTTAAGCCAACAAAAATCAGGCTCACCACCAGAAGAATTGAGGCGGCATAGGCCAACAATCGTTTTGGTTGTAAAAAACGTTGCTTTTTATGCTGTTCTAATTTTTCGAAAGGATTAAAGTCAGGCACTTCAGCATTTATCCGGTCGTTCAGTTGTTGGTACGACTGGATAAATTCCTGTTCTGCTGAACTTTCATTTTTGGATGCTCTGAAATCTTTCAGATCGTAATCTTGTTCAAAAAAGTGTTTTGATTTATTGTTACACATTTGCTAACTCCTCCTTAAAAATTTCATATAATTTTTTTCTTCCTCTCGAAACATGCACTCGTATTGTATTTGTGCTTTGTTCCATAATTTCACTTACCTCTTCATATTCCAGTCCCTGGAAATCTTTTAATTCTATTGCCATTCGTTGCTGGTCAGGTAATTGGTGAAGTTCCTGTTTCAGCCTTTCTACCAGGTCAATAGTTTCAAACCGTGTTTCTTCCTGCGATTCGTGAACGTTAGCAAGAAGATAGTATTGGTGATGTTTTTGTTTTCGCAGCACATCGAAACAATGGTTTTTAACCGCATTTAAACAATAGCTTTCAAGGTTTTTTGCATTATCGAGCAAACGTCTGTTTTTCCATAACTTCAGTACCACCTCCTGAACTGCATCTTGCGCATCATTGCTGTCTTTTAGTATGCTAAAGGCAACCCTGAATAGTTTGTCTTTTTGTTGTAGTATGAGTTTCTCAAATTTGTTGCTTGTCATCCTTTACGGGCTCTTGCTTTTTATGAATTACGTTTGAATGCCGATTTCATAACACGGCTAAGGTAAAAAAATGAAAGAATTGTACCGGAGCACTGGGAAATGGTTGTCATCTTTTTGAAAAGATGACAACCATACTGTATTTTAGGAGATATTAGCGTAATTCTGATCAATCCACTTTATCAGCGTTCTATTCAACATTAAATTTCCATTCATTTCATTACGACTATCGGTTTATACATTAAAACTTTCTTACATTTGCGCGCCGATTCCGGAGTAAGGTTATTTTGTCATAAATAATTGATAGAAAACAAATAATGAGATTCGGTGTTGGTAAATTGGATTAGAAAAAAGTAAAATGACAGAAATCAGAAACATTGCAATTATTGCACACGTCGACCATGGTAAAACTACGTTGGTTGACCGAATACTTCACCAGGTAAAATTGTTCCGTGACAACCAGGAGGTTCAGGAACTTTTGCTGGATAACAATGATTTGGAGCGTGAACGTGGAATTACCATTCTTTCGAAAAACGTTTCGGTACGCTACAAAGACACCAAAATTAATATCATCGACACTCCCGGGCACAGCGACTTTGGTGGTGAGGTAGAGCGTGTGTTGAATATGGCCGACGGTGTTTTACTGATTGTTGATGCTTTTGAAGGACCCATGCCGCAAACCCGTTTTGTGCTGCAAAAAGCCATTGAACTGGGATTAAAACCAATGGTTGTTGTAAATAAGGTTGACAAAGAAAACTGTACACCTGATATTGCTCAGGAAAAAGTTTTTGACCTGATGTTTAGCCTTGATGCTACCGAAGAGCAGCTGGATTTTCCAACCGTTTACGGATCGGCAAAAGCTGGCTGGATGGGGCCTGACTGGCAAACACCAACTGAAGATGTAGTTTATTTGCTCGATCAGATATTGGAACATATTCCGGCCTCAACACCCAAAGAAGGAACGGTACAAATGCGCATTACTTCGCTTGATTATTCATCGTACACCGGACGTATCGCAGTGGGTAAGGTAACTCGTGGCGAACTGGTTCCGGGATCAAGGGTGTCGTTGGTAAAGCGCGACGGAAGCATTATAAAATCAGTGGCAAAAGAATGTTACCTGTTTGAAGGACTGGGTAAAGAAAAAATAAAAGATCCCGTGCCATCGGGCGAAATTTGTGCTGTACTCGGACTCGAAGGTTTTGATATTGGCGATACCGTTGCCGATGCTGAAGAACCCGAAGGATTGACGCCGATTCAGGTAGACGAGCCAACCATGAGCATGACATTTGTATCGAATAACTCACCCTTTTTTGGAAGGGATGGTAAGTTTGTAACCTCTCGTCAGGTGCGCGACCGATTGTTTAAAGAAACTGAAAAAAACCTTGCACTTCGGGTTGAAGAGACTGATTCGGCAGATCGGTTCATGGTTTATGGCCGGGGAATCCTTCACTTGTCGATTTTAATTGAAACCATGCGCCGCGAAGGTTACGAAATACAGGTGGGAT
>DASQBW010000815.1:0-4638 GCA_035635015.1 Draconibacterium sp.
TATTTATTCTCTTTAACAATAATGTAAAAATATTAAAAAAGAGGTAGGTCTCGCCAAAACGAACAATTTTTCAGGAAAATATTGTCAAAATGGGAATGTGAAAACCTGATTTTTGTTTTGTTTTGATTTTGGTGTATTGTAAATACCAGTATTATAGGTGTTTACATAAATATATTTTTTAAGAGTACTGATTTTTGTTATGCTTTTGGCTAATTCGAATCTTTAATTTTACAACAACGGTAAAGAAGATTTGTAAACAATTTAAAAAGGAAAGATTATGCCAAAAGGAATATTTAATGTGCCGGTTGCTAAAAATGAACCGATTTTGAGTTATGCCCCGGGAACGCCGGAAAGAAAGGAACTTCAGGATAAACTCAGGGATTTTAGATCGGAAGAGGTTGATTTGCCAATGGTGATTGGTGGAAATGAAGTATTTACTGATAGGAAAGTCAGGATGTTCCCGCCACACGAGATTGAACATACACTGGGGTATTACAATCAGGGCAATGCCAGTCATATTGAAATGGCCATTGATGCAGCTCTGGAGGCCAGAGAATCGTGGGCGAATATGGCCTGGCAACATCGCGCATCTATTTTCTTAAAAGCCGCCGATTTGCTAACTGGTCCATACCGGGTAAAAATTAATGCTTCAACCATGCTGGGGCAATCGAAAAATGCATTTCAGGCAGAAATTGATGCTGCTTGCGAGTTTGCTGATTTTCTGCGTTTTGGAGTACAGGTAATGACCGATATATACAAAATACAACCCGAGTCTGCTAAGGGAATGTGGAATTACAACGAGTATCGTCCTTTGGAAGGTTTTGTTTATGCATTAACACCTTTTAATTTTACCTCGATTGCTGGCAACTTGCCGGCTGCTCCGGCATTAATGGGGAATGTTGTTGTTTGGAAACCATCGAAAACCGCAGTTTATTCGGCAGGTGTAATTATGGAGATCTTTCAGGAAGCAGGATTACCTGATGGTGTAATTAATCTTGTATTTGCATCGGGTCCTGTTGCTGCCGAAAATGTGTTAACGCACCCCGATTTTGCCGGAATCCATTTTACAGGATCAACTGCTGTATTTCAAAGTATCTGGAAAACCATCGGCGAAAATATTTACAAATACAAAACTTATCCTCGCATTGTAGGCGAAACAGGTGGTAAAGACTTCATCTTTGCCGATAATACAGCAAAATCAAGGGAGCTTGCCATTGCCATGTTACGTGGAGCATTTGAGTATCAAGGGCAAAAATGTTCTGCAGCTTCGCGCGTTTACATTCCCGAAAGTATCTGGACTGAAGTAAAAGAGATATTTGGCGCAGAACTGGCTACCGTAAAAATGGGACCACCTGAAGATTTTACCAATTTTGTGAATGCTGTAATCGATGAATCATCGTTTGATAAACTAAAAGGTTACATTGACAGGGCGAAGGAGGATAATGATGCCGAGGTTATTTTTGGTGGTAATTGCGATAAGTCTGTTGGTTACTTTATTGAGCCAACAGTAATTCTGGCAAAGAAACCTGATTATGTGACCATGCAGGAGGAATTGTTTGGCCCGGTGCTTACGGTTTATGTATATGACGACGAAGAAATGGAAGCCACGTTAGATATTTTGGATAAAACTTCAATTTATGCATTAACAGGGGCAGTGTTCTCGCAATCGCGTTACAATATTGAGAAGATTACCAAACGACTGGAGAATGCAGCAGGGAACTTTTATGTTAACGATAAACCAACCGGTGCGGTTGTCGGGCAACAGCCATTTGGTGGTTCGAGAGGTTCGGGTACCGATGATAAAGCAGGATCGATTTTTAATTTCCTGCGTTGGACATCAATTCGCACAATTAAGGAAACTTTTGTTCCTGCTACGGATTACACTTATCCTAACTTTCAGCCAGATGAAAAATAAATATTAAGATTAAGCTGTTAAAAAGAGGGATCGAAAATGTTTGATTCCTCTTTTTTATGATGGTTAAAGCATCTATTTTTGTAAGAACATTTAGGAAACATGAAAAAAGAAATATTTCAAACCGGAATTTTTAAAACCCTGGGGAATAAGTTTGTGATTGCTTTTATCTTATTCGCAATTTGGATTATTTTTTTTGATGAAAACAGCATTGTTTCGCATGTGCAAAGCAAACGCCAACTTGACGAGTTGAAGCAGCAAAAAGAGTATTACCAGGAACGTATTGTTTCCGACAGGCAAAAACTGGAGGACCTGAATAAAGGGAAAGAGGAACTGGAAAAATTTGCGCGCGAACAATACCAGATGTCTAAGCCCGATGAAGACGTTTATATTATTGTTGAAGAGGACTAAATAGCGTTTCAGGCTTTACAATTTTTCTCCTGTAAAAACATTCCGTTAATATATTCGTTACAAGATATTGTATGAGTAAAAGCTATTTGATAGCCTATATAATTTTCTTATATTGCTTAAACAATGAGTGATAATCTCGACATATTCAAAATAAAATCAAACAACATTGCTCCGCAAAAGGGGCGGATTTTGATTGCCGAACCATTTTTGGCCGGTAATTATTTTAACCGAGCTGTGGTGTTTTTGGTCGCATACGGCAGTAAAGGTGCCGTAGGATTTATTCTGAATAAAAAGGTCGATTTCCCAGTTCAGGACGTTTTCCCTGATTTTCCTGAGTTTGATGCCGACGTGTATCTTGGTGGGCCTGTTTCATCTGATTCCATTTATTTTATCCATAAATTAGGAGATAAACTTCCCGGAAGTATCCATGTTATGGATGACTTATATTGGGGGGGCGATTTTGAAGTTTTAAAAAGCGATATTCGTAAAGGCAAGATAAAACCTGAGGACATCCGTTTCTTTTTAGGCTATTCAGGCTGGGATGGAGGTCAGCTGGAAAGCGAGTTAAAAGAAGATTCTTGGTTGGTTACTGATGTGGAACAAGACGATGTAATGAAGGAACTAAGCGAGGCATCATGGGTAGATTTTGTTAAAAAAGCCGGCACCCGTTATTCTGTATGGGAGAACTTTCCCGAAAACCCTTCGCTTAATTAAGTATCTTCAACTTCTGATACCATTATTCCATTTCTTTAACGTTCTTTTTTAAATAGTAATTTAGTGCGGCAAAAATTCTATCCGTGCATTCATGCACATATCGCCGGTTTTCAAATCCTAAGATCCATTGAATTCCCTGAGCCTCGGAAGCAAAAAATACTTCATCCATTTTTTGCAAATGTTTAACTTCTATATCATCCGGTTCTATTACATTCATATTAAGTTCTTTTGCCAGTTGAATAATTACAGGACGAAGTATATCGGAGTAGCATCCCGATTTTGTAGATGGCGTAAAAAGAGCATTCTCCTTAACCATAAAAAGATTTGCATCAATGCCTTCGCAAACTACCTGTTTTTCGTTTAAAATAATTATGGCTGAGCTTTCGGTACTTTTGCTTTCTGACCCAACCTGCTCCCAAAATATTGCTTTCGCAGGCCGTGATTTGTGAAAGGGGGATTCACTGTATTCATTCAACTCTGAGAGATGAGCAAGTAAACCTTGTGAATTCATATGAAAGTCGGAACGCGAGAATGCTTTGGCAGTGATCAGGGAATCAGTGTTCTTAGCATTGAAAAAAAATTGAAAATTGATTAATCCTGTGCGATAAAAGCGGTTTTTATTGAGCATTCGTTTTGTCAAACGAAACAATTCGCGCCGGTTCTTGAATAAAGGGGGAAGCTGATGTCCAAGTGCATTTAACTCGAGTTCAATTTCAGTGAGGTTTTCTTCTAATAGCGGGATACTGCCAAAACCAAACCATACTGTATATTTCGTTACAAACGAAGCGTTTAGCAGAAAAGGTGTCAGGTTGGCTTCCGATTCAGAAAGAATGCTATTATTTGCAAGCAAATAGGCCATATTTTAAAAAAACGAAAACAGGTTGTCGATAAAACGTTCAAATAATTCGGGCATTAATAAAATCGGGAATACGAAGCCAAAAACAGCACCCAGAAAGTGGGCATCGTGTGCTACATTATCAGATTGTTTTTTGCTCATTTGGTACGAGTATAGAAGGTAACCGGCCGCAAACAAAATTCCCGGAATTGGGAGCACTGCAAATAAATACAAGGGTTCCCAGGGCTGAAAAAATATGGTGGCAAACAGCACTGCAGATACCGCTCCCGAAGCGCCAACAGCATTGTAGTAGTAGTTATTTTTGTGTTTTATCAGGCTCCAGATATTTGAGGCTAATATACCGCCAAAATAAAGGATTAAAAAATAGGCTGTTGCCCTGTTCCCGAAATAATGAGTAAAGTACACCACAGTGTTTCGTCCAAAAAAATACAACACCAGCATATTTACACCAAGGTGTGCCCAGCTTGCGTGAATAAAGGCATGGCTTATCAGTCGGTAATATTCTTTACGGTGAATAATTTGGGCTGCATTAAACTGTAATTTAGATGACAACTCGTGGTTGTTAAAAGCAATGTATGATATTACTGCTGTAATTCCTATAATAAACCAAATAATCATTAGTGTAAGATTTTATAAATCATTTCTTTTTGTAACTCTCCGGTTTCAACCATTGTTGAAACATTATATCCCTTGCTTTTCATGTCGTATTCGCGCAAAATGCCCATAATTTCGTATAGCTTGGTGG
>DASQBW010000816.1:0-5244 GCA_035635015.1 Draconibacterium sp.
GGTGTTATGGGATAACCAAAATAGCCGTCGCACCCACAGCGGATGGCAGCCTCGGCCAATACCTCGTTTCCTTTCATTAATCTTAATTCTCCCATATTTAATATTCTATTTGTCAATTGTTGATTGATTAATCCTTAATCCTTCTAATTAATCCTTTCCTAACTGGCTTTTACACGATAAATTGTAATGCAGGTATCCGGACAAACAACACCGCAATTGGCGCATCCAATGCAAGCATCAGGATCGCTCATATATGAATAATGATACCCTTTGCTGTTTACCTCTTTGTGTAATGCCAAAACATCGTGTGGACAAGCCTCCACACATAAGCTGCACCCTTTGCAGCCTTCCTTTTCAACAACAACTGCCCCTTTTACTTTTGCCATTTTTCAATAAATTTTCTAACAAAATTAACAATCTGAACAACGAAAAAAACGTATAAAAATCAGCTTACAAGACTTTTATATTTGAAGGTTTGAGTTTTTAATTTGAATTGGATTTTTCCTTTCAGATTTGAATTTTATCACTGTAAATTATTTTGAATTAATACTCTGTTGACAAAACTATTTTATACAGCATAGAATGTGTGCAACTATTGTTGCGTAATGGTTTGGGCACTTAATCGATGTTGCAAAAACAGATTAAATTTAACTCCCCCATAGTACACAAAAAAATCCGGGAATTTCCCGGATTTTTACACATGTAGTATTGGTTTAAATTCTGCTCTTGTTTTCGCCTAAAAATCGCCAACATCTACATTAATGGCTTTGGTAATTTTCCCAATGCTTTCCGGGTCGATTATCCCGCTAATACTAATGAGTGCATTATCATCTCCGCCAACTACAAGTAATAAGTCAGAAATTTTTCCATTACCGGCATCCTTGGCAAGAAAACGAACAACTTCATCTTCTTCAGTTACTTCCATTAGAACTTCAAAATCGTTATTCTTAAAGAAACCATCTTTATTCAATTCTTCATAAAAATCAAGTTTGCTGTTCAAATCATCATCCTCAACGCTTAAGATGCGAATTCCATCTAAACCCGATAACAGATCTTTAGTATCGGGATCTCCGGTTTCAATCTGACTTGCAAATCCCAGTAATTTTCCGGAAATGTTAACAGTAGTAAAACCTTTCTGGTTGGCATATTTTTCAAACAACTTGTCAACCGGATTTTTCTGTGCAAGCACTGCCATCGGCAGCACAACTGCGAGAATCAATAATAGTTTTTTCATGATATTCTTTTTCTAATTGTTTATTCTTTTCTTTTTCTGAAAGAAGTTGCAGATTGTGCGCCAACTGCATTGCATTCTTTCATTTTCTTATTCCTAACTTCAATTTTCCGATACAGGATCTACAGCGTATCTGCGTCTTGTAACGGGGCACTTTTTTCTACTGTATTCAGTTTTTGTATTCCTTCATAAAATTCCACAATTGGTTTAGTGGCTTTTTTCACCGGTTGTTTCCCTTTGTTCAATTTCTCGAATTCGGATAAGGGTTCCAACCCTTGATTGTATTTTCCTGAAACAAACTGCATTGTTTTAGCAGCGTAAGCATATGCTTCTTTAGGATCACTGAAAGTGTCGTCGTAAGATTTATTTTGTTCCTGGAAGAACAGGAAACCACCAAGAACAATAATTACTGAAGCAGCAATTCCGGTAACCGTTTTCCACATGGTGCGGTATTTTGTTTTATCGCGATGCTCGTTTTCCAGAATGTAATCCATCACATCGTCTTCAATGGTTGTATCATCCACTGCCCCTTCCAACTCAGCTATTCCCCCAAAAAAATCGGTGTACCCGGCCAACTCTTCGGCTACCTTACCCGACTGAAAATAAGCATGTATTTGTTGCTCTTCAACCTCGGTAGTTTTGCCATCAAAGTAGCGTTGCAGTAATCGTAGTATTTCTTGTGTTTCCATCATTTCTATTGATCTTTAAAAATTCATCACGCACTTTTTTTCGTGCTCTCGAAAGGTTTACCCTTATCGCATTTCGTTGTAGCCCGGTGGCCTCGGCAATCTCGTCGTACGAGAGCTGTTCAATGTCTCGCATCTGCATTACTGTTTGCTGCAATTCGGGCAGTTTCCCTATCAGCATTTTTATTTGCATTGCTGACTCACCTAACTCAACTTTTGAATGAACGTCTATCGTTTTCGCCTTTAACTTTCGGTCAGTGTCTTCATCAATCGGAACTGTTTTGTTGGCTCTTATTACATCAAGACAACGGTTCCGTGTCATTCGCATGGCAAAAGCCTCAATGTTTTCAATTTCTTCAAGCGTTTCCTTTCGTTGCCAAAGCTTAAGAAACACATCCTGCACCACATCACGCGCCTCGACTTCGTCTTTTAATAAGTGTGTTGCAAAGCGTAGCAACTTATTACTGACCGGCAGTACACTTGTTTTAAAATTCTTGGCAACCATGTGCTCCTTTTTGTTTTCGTTTTTGCTTGTTTTCAAAGTTAAGACGCGGGGCTTACAAAAGCATTACATCAGTTGGTAATTTTTTCATAAAAACATTATTACAACAAAAAAGGCCGCCATTGGCGACCTTTCTTTTTATGAGTGATTTAATTTTCAATTTTTACATCAATCCTCTACCTTTTAACAAAGGCTCAATTCCCGGTTCTTTACCACGGAATTGCAGGTACAATTTCATTGGATCGTCCGATCCACCTTTCGACAAAACATTTTCGCGGAACGAAGCAGCTGTCGCCTGATCAAACAAACCGTTTTCTTTAAACGCCTGGAAAGCATCTTTATCCAACACTTCGGCCCATAAATAAGCATAGTAACCTGATGAATAACCACCAGAGAAAATATGCTGGAAGTAAGTACTGCGGTAGCGTGGTGCTATTTCAGGAATTAAACCGTATTTATCCATCGATGCTTTTTCAAATACAGCAACATCCATATCAGGATCAACGTCGTTTAAGGTATGGAAATCCATATCTAACAATCCAGCAGCCAAAAATTCAACGGTTGCAAAGCCTTGGTTAAAGTGTTCAGCATTATTAATTTTTTCTACCAACTCACCGGGAATTACTTCCCCTGTTTGGTAATGTTTTGCATACAATGCCAGCATCTCCGGTTCAAAAGCCCAGTTTTCCATAATTTGCGACGGAAGCTCAACAAAGTCGCGGGCTACAGCAGTTCCCGACAATGTATTTGTTTCGCAATGCGAAAGTAAACCGTGCAATCCATGCCCAAACTCGTGAAACATTGTAGTTACCTGCTCAAGGCTGAGCAATGAAGGCATATCTTCAGTTGGTGCCGGGAAATTACACACATTCGTAATTACCGGAATTACGTTATCGCCATCCACCATTTCCTGTTTGCGGAAAGAGCTCATCCATGCACCACCTCGTTTACTTGGTCGTGCAAAGTAATCGGTGTAAAAAATGCCAATGGTGCTACCGTCGGCTTCTTTAACTTCAAATACTTTCCCGTCTTTATGGTATTTTGGCAGATCGGATCTTTCCGTAAACGTGATTCCATAAAGCTTATTCGCCAAAGTGAAAATACCTTGCTGTACGTTATCAACCTGGAAATACGGTTTTACATCTTCTTCGCTCAATGCATATTTTTCCTGACGAACTTTCTCGGCATAATACCACCAGTCCCAACCCTGGATTTTAATATTAGCGCCTTCTTTGTCGGCAATTGCCTGCATGTCAATCACCTCTTGTCTTGCAACCGGAAGTGCTTTGTTCCATACCTGAGTTAAAATATCGTATACATTTTCAGCATTTTTCGCCATGTTTTCGGCCAGAATATACTCTGCATGGTTATTGTAGCCAAACAATTTTGCGCGCTCGCAACGTAACTCGGCGGTTCGCGCTACAATTTTGTTATTGTCATTTTCGTTGCCATTATCACCTTTCATAATATAGCCTTTGTAAAGCTTTTCGCGTAAATTACGATTTGGCGAATAGGTAAGAAATGGATACAAACTCGTACGGCTGATGGTAAAAATCCATTTCCCTTCCTGCCCCTCTTCTTTTGCGATAGCGGCAGCAGCTGATATGGAAGAAGCCGGCAGACCTTCCAGTTGAGCCTCGTCTTCTATTACCAGTTTGAAAGCATTGTTGTCTTTCAACAAGTTCTCGGCAAACTGAACAGAAAGTTTTGCCAACTCTGCGTTAATCTCGCGCATACGTGCTTTTTTATCGGCCGGAAGTTCGGCACCTCCGCGAACAAAAGACTTATATCTTTTTTCGAGCAAACGAGCTTCTTCAGTATTTAATTCAAGATTTTCGCGCTGTTCGTAAACGGCTTTCACACGATTAAACAAACCTTCGTTCAGGTTGATATCATCGTAATGTGCCGACAACAGCGGTTGAATATCCTTCTCAATGGCCTGAATACTGTCGTTGGTATCAGCACTGCTTAAATTACTAAACACGCTCGATACTCGATCTAAAAATGTTCCGGATTTATCCAGCGCAATCAAGGTGTTTTCAAAAGTTGGTGCTTCGGCGTTGTTTACAATGGCATCAATCTCGTCTTTGTGCAACCGCATTCCTTCGGCAAACGCAGATCGATAATGCTCAACTTTAATCTCATCAAACGGAGGAACACCAAATGGCGTGTTCCATTCCTTAAAAAACGGATTTTCCATGTTACTCGTAGTTTCCTTTTTCTGTGTTTGGCACGATATGACCCCAAACCCCAGAATAAAAATAAAAAATAGCAGTTTTTTCATTTCCCTAATATTAATATTTTCAAATTTAGCTGCGCAAGATACTACTTTTAGCTCCATTCATAAATGACAGAATTCAAGTTTTTCAATTGATTAGCATGGCTTGTGTAAGATTTTAAGTCTGGACACAACATCCTTTCTTAATTTTTTATGATTAGCAGAAACCTACTTATGTATAACCTGAGTTTGATTTTAAAATATTTTCACAGAAAGTCATAATTGCGTCAGATTTGCATTTAGAATTCAGTAGGAGAACGGGTTATTTCAAAGAATTTTAAATGCAAAGATGGCGTGAGAAGGACTTTCCTGAAAGGCTTTGCTCTTTTTGCCATAAACTTCCCCCAATTTTCTTGAATTATCCCAATAGTTCTTCGAAAACCAGTAGAAGTTTCTGACTAAAAATAGCTAAAGCTGTGAGTTATTTTAAAGACAAACTCAGGTTATATGTAATAAAAATCAGTACTTTTGTGCGATTCAAAAATTTGACAGAAAAACCATTTTAAAATGAAGATTTCATATTCCTGGTTAAAAGATTATATAAAGC
>DASQBW010000817.1:0-2203 GCA_035635015.1 Draconibacterium sp.
AGTAACACCGGGAGCGATGGCATTTATCCGAATATCGGGAGCAAATTCCAAAGCTGCCAGTTTCGTTAATTCCCAAAGTGCCTTTTTTGAAATGGAATAAGCTGCAAAATTCGAAGCATTAGATGTTATTCGCGTATCAACAAAATTGATGATATTGCCTGTTTTAAAATAATTGGCAAAGTCGCGGATAAGAAAAAACGGAGCTTTCAAATTAACATCCATTTGTGAATCAAAAAGCTCAGCTGACGTTCCTTTCACATATCCCCGGGTGAATACTGATGCATTGTTAATTAACAAATCGACATTGATCTTCTCTCCTGCCAGTATTGGTATTAATGCAACTATTTCACCGGCTTCAGCGAGATTGGCTTGCACTGCTTTGAATTCCTGATCAGGATACTTTGTTTCCAATTCGGCAACCAACTCATTCGCTCTTTTTGATGAAGAGTTGTAGTGCAACACAACATTCCAGCCTCTTTCAGCCAAGTGTTCTGTTAACGATCGGCCAATACGTTTTGATGCTCCGGTTATTAAAGCTGTTCGGTTCATTCTGAAAAGTTAGTTATTTTTTCTAACTAAAACAGGTTGCCCAGACTTATGTTCACAAAAAAAGGTCCGCAAAACGGACCTTTTCAAAAACACTATATGGTTTTTCTATTTGCTGTACGAATTTAATTTACTCAGGTATTTCCCGATAATATCAAACTCAAGATTGATAACCGATCCCACTTCAAAGGTGTGAAAATTGGTAACTTCCTGCGTAAAAGGGATGATAGCCACCTGGAAAGAATTGTCCTTCGAGTTTACCACGGTAAGGCTAACACCATTAACCGTTACCGAGCCTTTTTCAACGGTCATATAACCTTGTTTGGCTTTATCTACGTCGAACTCGTATTCGAAAGTGTAGTACCAACTTCCATCGGCTTCTTCAATTTTTACGCACTTTGCTGTCTGGTCTACGTGCCCCTGAACAATATGGCCATCCAAACGGCCATTCATCATCATGCTGCGCTCCAAATTCACTTTCGATCCTACTTTCAACAAGCCAAGATTCGACTTGATCAGCGTTTCTTTAATCGCTGTAACTTTGTATTTCTTTTCAGCTTTATCTACCCAAACAACGGTTAAACAAACGCCGTTATGCGATAAACTCTGGTCAACTTTCAGCTCGTCGGCAAACGAACAGGTTAACGTAAAATGTACATTCTCCTGGTCTTTTTCAACTGCTACAACAGTTCCGTATTCTTCAACTATTCCTGAAAACATAGCTTTATATTTTGATTTGCGAATTTCGATTTCAGATTTCAATCATAAATCGTTAATCGGCATTCTTCATTCTACATTCATCATTCACTTAAGGCTCCACTCTACACCGTCTTTGGTGTCTTTTATTTCAATGCCAATAGCATTTAATTCGTCGCGAATTTTATCAGCTGTACCCCAGTCTTTATTGTCCTTAGCGTCCTTTCGCAAATTAATGAGTAACTCAACGGCACCACCAAGTACTTCATTGCTACTACTGCCTGCATCACCTTCCTCTTTTAGCCCGAGCACATCAAAAACTACTGCGTTGTAAAAGGTTTTCAAATCTTCCAAATCAGCTGCTGAAATCTTCTCATTTCCGGCTTTTATCGAGTTGATCATTTTTACACCATCAAAAAGATGGGCGATAGCAATCGGGCTGTTCAAGTCGTCGCTTAACGCTGCAAAACACTTCTCTTTTAATGAAGCAACATCAACTGTAGAAGCATCAGAAAGTATTAATTCGCCTAAAGTTTTTAAGGCAGCCATCAAACGCTCCAATCCTTTTTCTGAGGCTTGTAGAGCTTCATTCGAAAAATCGATGGTACTACGGTAATGCGCCTGCAAAATAAAGAAGCGGATGGTCATTGGCGAATATGCCTGCTCCAGAATTTCGTGGGAGCCGGTAAACAATTCATCAAGCGTGATGAAGTTACCCAGCGAACGCGCCATTTTCTGTCCGTTAATGGTGATCATGTTATTGTGCATCCAGTAACGCACCGACTCCTGTCCGCGACAAGCTGTGTTTTGTGCAATCTCGCATTCGTGATGCGGGAAAGTCAAATCCATTCCACCGCCGTGAATATCGAACTTTTCGCCCAGGTATTTGGTACTCATGGCAGAACATTCGAGGTGCCAGCCTGGGAATCCGTCGCTCCATTTCGATGGCCAGCGCATAATA
>DASQBW010000818.1:0-2461 GCA_035635015.1 Draconibacterium sp.
GTGCAAAATCAATTTTTGTAGGCACCGTTCAAACCACTAAAAACTTTGCATTTCTGATTCCTGCAGGCAAGGTTGGTTTTGATATTTTTATACCAAAAGAGAAGCTAAACGGCGCCAAAGACGGGCAAAAAGCCATTGCTGAAATTAAAGACTGGCCGGCAAATGCACGAAGTCCGTTTGGCGAAATTATTGAGGTACTGGGCGACACCGGTGATAACGATGCTGAAATGCACGCTATTTTGGCCGAGTTTGAATTGCCGCACAAATTCCCCAAAAATGTGGATAAAGCAGCCGAAAAAATTCCGCTGGAAATTCCGAACGAGGAGATTAAAAAGCGGCGCGACATGCGCAAAACCACCACATTTACCATCGACCCGGCTGATGCAAAAGATTTCGATGATGCACTTTCGTTGAAAAAGCTGGACAACGGAAACTGGGAAGTTGGTGTGCATATTGCCGATGTTACACATTATGTGCGCCCAAATACCATTATTGAAAACGAGGCACAAGACCGTGCAACCTCTGTTTACCTGGTCGACCGTGTGGTGCCGATGCTCCCTGAAAGACTTTCAAACGGTGTTTGCTCGTTACGCCCCAACGAAGACAAATTGTGTTTTTCTGCTGTTTTTGAAATTACCGAGGATGCAAAAGTGAAAAAACAATGGTTTGGAAAAACTATTATCCATTCTGATCGCCGGTTTACTTACGAAGAAGCGCAGGAAATAATTGAAACCGGCAAAGGCGATTTTTCGGAGGAAGCGCTAAAACTCAACGAACTGGCTATTAAATTGCGTGACGAACGTTTCGATAGCGGTTCGATTGCTTTTGAACGGATTGAACTGAAATTTGATATTGATGAAAAAGGGAAACCAATTTCTGTTTCATTTAAAGAAGCCAAAGAATCGAACCACCTTATTGAAGAATTTATGCTGTTGGCCAACAAAAAAGTGGCCGAATTTATTGGTAACGTTCCGGAAAAGAAAACACCAAAAACTTTTGTTTATCGCATTCACGACAAACCCGATCCCGACAAACTATCGTCATTCAATACTTTTATCAAACGGTTCGGACACGGCATTCAGCTTTCAACGCCACGTGCCATTTCTTCTTCGCTTAATAAATTGCTTACCGAAGTAAAAGGCAAAAACGAGCAGAATGTGGTAGAAACACTTGCCATTCGCACAATGGCCAAAGCGGCCTATTCAACCCGGAACATAGGGCACTACGGACTTTCGTTTGATTATTATACACACTTTACCTCACCCATCAGACGCTACCCCGATATGATGGTACACCGTCTGCTCGAAAAATACTTCGACGGAGCACGATCGGTTAACGAACAGAAATATGAGGATTTGTGCAAACATTCGTCCGACATGGAAGCTAAAGCCGCCAATGCGGAACGGGCATCCATTAAATACAAACAGGTGGAATTTATGCAAGACTATATTGGAAAAACATTTTCTGGAAGTATTTCGGGAGTGACCGATTGGGGAATTTATGTTGAGCTTGAAAACAAAATTGAAGGCATGATCCCGATTGCAGAGCTGGATGACGACTTTTATATTTTTGATGAAAAAAATTATGCCCTTGTTGGCCGTCACACGCATAAAAGCTACCAACTTGGCGAAAATATAAAGGTAAAGGTCTGGCGCACAAACCTTGAGCGGAAACAGCTCGATTTCAGGCTGGCAGAGCAGGAAAATAAATAAATTTCGAATATTACAATGCCACATTACAACCAGATACAAGGCATTCCATATTGAAATACCAATATCGTCTGTTTAAGTAAAATGTTCTAAAAAATAATATCGGCTAAAATAAATGGTTATATTTGGCCAAGTTTTTAACATCTACAAATGATTCAATTCATGCAAAATTCAACGGATCCTGCGAATAAAAAGGATATTAACAGGGAGAATATTCTAAAGATTGCCCGTGAAATTTTCAGCAAGTACGGCTATAAAAAAACCACACTCGACGACATTGCCAATGCAGTACGTAAAGGGAAAAGCTCACTTTATTATTACTTTAAAAGTAAAGAAGACCTTTTTCAGGCTGTTATTATGAAAGAGGTTGAGATACTGGCATACGAACTCGAAATTGTGATCAACAGAAATACCGATCCGGTAGACAAGTTGCGTGATTATATCCTAACCAAAATGGCTACGTTTCGTAACCTGGCTAATTTTTATCATGCCATTGAAAACGATGTTACCGCCGTAGGATTTATTGATGAGGTAAAATTAAAATACGAACAGGATGAGATCAGGATGATTAAACGAATTCTGATTGAAGGTGTTCGGAAAAATGAATTTGAAATTTACGATTTTAACCTTGCAGCCATTGGCATAACTACTGCCATTAAAGGATTGGAAATGCCGCTTGCTGCAGGAAATTACAGCGATGTAAATCTTGAACGCAGCGTTGATATTATTCTGAAGATTATGTGCTATGGAAT
>DASQBW010000819.1:0-3691 GCA_035635015.1 Draconibacterium sp.
ATTATGCCAGCCGTCTTTCGGAGCATTACGGAAGTAAGATTTACCTTAAACGCGAGGATTTGAACCACACCGGATCTCACAAACTCAATAATACTATCGGACAAATTCTGTTGGCACAACAACTGGGAAAAACCCGCATTATTGCCGAAACCGGTGCAGGTCAGCACGGCGTGGCGACGGCAACGGTTTGCGCACTGAAAGGAATTAAATGTATCGTTTATATGGGTGCTTTGGATGTTTCGCGCCAGGCACCTAACGTAAAAAAGATGAAAATGCTTGGCGCCGAGGTAATTCCGGTGCATAGTGGTAACAAAACACTAAAAGACGCCACCAACGAAGCGATGCGCGACTGGATTAACAATCCGGAAGATACGCACTACATTATCGGGTCTGTAGTTGGACCGCACCCCTACCCCGATATGGTGGCACGTTTCCAATCGGTTATCAGTGCCGAAATGAAAAAACAGTTGCAGGAACAAACCGGCAGCGAATTCCCCACACGCATTTTGGCGTGTGTTGGCGGAGGAAGCAACGCCGCCGGAGCTTTTTATCATTACCTGGATGATGAGCAGGTGGAACTGATTGGTGTGGAAGCTGCCGGAAAAGGAGTTGATACCGAAGAAACTGCAGCTACTTTAACAGTTGGAACTCCCGGAGTTTTACACTCAAGCAGAACCGTGTTAATGCAAAACGATGACGGACAGATTACTGAACCATACTCCATTTCTGCCGGTTTGGATTATCCGGGAATCGGGCCATTGCATGCGCACCTTTTTAAAACCGGTCGTGCGAAATTTTTGGCTGCCACCGACGAGGAAGTGCTAAAAGCTGTGTTGCTGCTAACGCAAAAAGAAGGAATTATTCCGGCACTGGAATCAGCTCATGCGCTTGCCGCGCTGGATAAAATAAAAATGAATCCTGACGATGTGAATGTAATTAACCTATCGGGTAGCGGAAATAAGGATATGGAAACTTACCTGAATTATTTCGGATATTAACGAGCAAAGAGCATGGAGCACAGTGCGCGGCATTTTTCGTGCTTCGAGCTTACAGCTTCCAACAAAAAACAAAATGAACAACAGAATCAATCAACTTTTCGAAAGAAAAAAAGAAAACATACTCTCGGTCTATTTTACTGCCGGATTCCCCAACCTGAACGATACCGTTGAAATTATTCAGCAACTGGAGAAAAATGGTGTCGACCTTATCGAAATTGGCATGCCTTTTTCCGATCCAACGGCCGACGGACCAACGATACAACGCACCAGCGAAATTGCCTTAAAAAATGGAATGTCTATAAAAGTGCTTTTCGAACAATTAAAAACAATCCGCGAATCGGTTTCTATCCCCCTTGTCTTGATGGGCTACTTTAATCCGGTTTATCAATACGGCGTAGAGGAGTTTTGCCAAAAATGCAACGAGATTGGAATTGACGGCACAATCCTGCCCGATCTTCCGTTGGATGAGTTTGAGGCAGAATACAAAACAGTTTTTGAGCAAAATAACCTGCACAACATTTTGCTTATTACGCCACAAACTTCGGAAGCACGTATTCGTCAGATCGACGACTCCAGCGAAGGATTTATTTATATGGTTTCATCATCGTCGACAACGGGTGCAGGCAAAAAAGTGGAAGATTTTCATAAAGATTATTTTGAGCGTATTCAGGCTATGAATTTAAAGAATCATCGACTCATCGGTTTTGGAATATCGGACAATGCAACCTTTACCAACGCCTGTAAATATGCCAGCGGTGCTATTATTGGCAGTGCTTTTGTAAGTTCGTTCAGTAAAGAAACCGAGATTGCCGAATCGGTAGCAAAATTTGTTCAAAATATGCTCATTTCTGATTAATGTTATAACCTTAAAAACTCAACAATTCTAAATGTTATAAAACACAAATTATGCAGAACCGATCTAAATAACACATGCTCAATGCAATAGAAAAGTATTGCCCAAAAGGGCACGTTAATTAGTGTTAAAGGATATTTTACAGCATACTTTAATTCTATTTCGGATGTTATTTTTAGTAGCGAACAATAAAAGAAAAAGCCATGTTAGAATACGCAAAAGTAATTCTACCCAAAGTTAGTTTTAGCAAAGAATTGTTCAGGAAAGAGTTAGCCAAATGCATTAACTGGGTAGAGCCCGATCAGTTGCAGAACTTACGCAACTGGTGTTATGAAAATTTTAAAGAAATGTACCCCGATGTACTGGCAGAAGCATTTGCCGACATCGCGGCTTAAAGTATTAACCGGGCGGGATTTTATCCCGCCTTTTTTTATACACAAACTTCTGCCCCTGGTCTGCAAACACATCATTTCTAACTGTCAACGACATTTCAACATCACCCTGCCATTACATCTAATCCTTCCTAACATTAACCGATGTAAACCCTCCGTTCGTTGATAAAAAATTCGTTGCATTCACCCTTTCGTTATGTTTGATGTAAAGGCATAAATTATAAGAAGCTGTGAATAACAGTTTCTGGTATTAACAAAAGAAACAGGGGAACTCGGGGATTAGAAAAACCTTACAAAAGGCACTCCATTTTTTTACATAGAAATAGAATTAAACAGCTTTAGAATGTAAAAAGTGCAATTATCTGGCCGGCTGGCGGATAATCAAACTCCCGTTTCCCCGACGGGAGTTTTCTTTTAAATAAAACGACAAAAGCGAAGTGTAAAAACGCTTTAGTATTAACATAAATTTTTATCTATGAAAAAACTACTTCTATTAGTTGTAGCTTTGTTTTGTGGAGTGAATATCATTTTCGCCCAAACAAAGCAAATTAGTGGAACGGTCACGTCATCTGAAGATGGAATGCCCATTCCCGGTGTTTCGGTGGTAGTAAAGGGAACTACTATTGGAACAACTACCAATATGGACGGAACTTTTGAACTCACCGTACCTGTAAACGAGGTACTCATATTCTCGTTTATTGGAATGCAGTCCAAAGAAGTTCAAATTACCGATGCAACAGTGTACAACACGGTTCTCGAAACCGAATCGATTGGCGTTGGCGAAGTTGTTGTTACCGCAATGGGTATCAGACGAGACAAAAAAGCTCTTGGTTATTCGGTCAGTGAGTTTAATGCCGATGATTTTGGCAACGTAGGTAACGACGATGCCACCAAAGCGTTGCAGGGTAAAGTTGCCGGGGTATCTATTTCGGCAGGATCAGGAGCTCCGGGAGCATCAACAAGGGTTATTGTGCGCGGACTTTCGTCGATTACCGGAAGTAACCAGCCACTTTATGTTGTTGATGGTGTACCAATTAACAACTCCTACTCCAGCGGAAATGCCACCGAAAACTCGATGAACGTAAATGCCAAAGTCGATTTTGGTAACTCTGCCTCTGATATTAATCCGGCCGACATCGAAACTATTTCCGTATTAAAAGGTGCTGCGGCTTCAAACCTTTACGGATCGCGCGCTGCAAACGGTGTTATCATGATTACGACCAAACGCGGTGCAAAAAATCAGGATTTACAAGTGAATTTCTCCAGCTCGTCAGCTTTTACCGAAGTCGGTCGCTTGCCTTATTTCCAGAAACGTTTTGGACAGGGTTGGAGTGGAACCTTCGACACCAAAGAAAATGGTAGCTGGGGACCGATAATGGACGGTAAAGACCGACTGACCGGTTATATTGTTGACAATGTTCAGCAAGTTGCTCCGTTCAGCTACAAAG
>DASQBW010000820.1:0-6866 GCA_035635015.1 Draconibacterium sp.
TAAATCCTTTCCCATTCCCGGGAATTGCGCTCCCTGACCGGGGAATACAAATGCCTTCATAATTCTTTGTTTTTAAAAATCTGGCGCCAAAGTTAAACTAAATTTGTAAGGAGAAAATCCTTTTGTGCACCAATGCCAATAATTTGACAAAATATTTGTCGCGCAATCGAACATCGGGTTATTTGAGTCGAGAATTAAGAAAACCAACTGGATACTGGCTACTAACCTCTAAATAAAAAATAGATAACGAGGTATTTCAGAAAAAGCCCTAAAACGCTTACTATCAGAAATCGTCTAAAATTGTAACGCAACATTCCGGCAGCAAGCGCAATTACCGGAGATGATAATGGTAAGAGATTGAAAATAAAAATCGTGAGCATGCCAAATTGCTGAATCTTTCGCTCCGCTTTTGCAATACGTTTATGCCCCATCAACTCAATAATTTTATTCGGACGAAGCAAGCGGCCAATTACATAATCGATACACTGTGCCGCAATTGCCGTTGCCATGGCTGTGGCAATTACATCGAAACCGGGATAAAAAGGCAGATAATATATAAAAGCCAGTTCAACGGGCATTAATAAGAAAAACAGGTATCCCGAGAAATGAATCAGTCCAAAAGAAAAGATATTTTCGGTTTTACCGGCGTAAAGTTCGCGACCAATAGTAAACGAGAACAGACTAATGGCAATAACCGAAGCAATCAGTATAAAATAGAACTTTTTAGGTATTACTATTTTGCCGTTCATTTCTATTACAAATTATAAATGTAAAAACCTGTATTAAAGATACACAAATGGATTCTTGTTTCGAATTTTATCGACCAGCAACCTATAAATAAAGTTAAGCTGAGCGATTTAAACGACAAGTATAGCGCCTACTCCACGGTAACAGATTTTGCCAAATTTCGTGGCTGATCCACATTACAACCTTTCAGCAATGCAATATGATAAGCCAGCAATTGTAATGGAATTACTGCCAGTAGAGGTGCAACAGCAGGATGTGATTTTGGAATTTCAATAACGTCATTCGCGAGTTCTTTTAGCCCGGTATCCCCTTCGGTTACAATGGCAATAACATTTCCTTTTCGTGCTTTAATTTCCTGAATATTACTAACAACCTTTTCGTAATACTCATCCTGAGGAGCAACTACCACCACCGGCAAATTACTATCAACCAAGGCAATTGGACCATGCTTCATTTCTCCGGCAGCATAACCTTCAGCATGAATGTATGAGATTTCTTTTAGTTTTAGAGCTCCCTCCAATGCCACCGGGAATAAATAACCTCGGCCGAGGTACAAAGCGTTAATAGCATCCTGGTATTTTTCGGCTATTTGCTGAATATTAGAGTTCCCCTCCAATATCATCCGACCCTTCTCAGGAATTTCAGCCAGTTCTTTTACCAGAATTTTATAATCTTCGTCGCTAATGGTACCTTTTTGTTTGGCCAGTTTTAACGCAATCATTGTTAACACCGTAACCTGGGCTGTAAATGCTTTTGTAGAGGCCACTCCAATCTCAATTCCGGCATGTGTATATACGCCAGCCTCTGTTTCGCGCGATAATGTTGATCCCACCACATTGCAAATACCCAATACCGTTGCCCCTTTTGATTTGGCCAATTCCAGAGCTGCCAGGGTATCAGCAGTTTCACCACTCTGACTAATCAGGATCACCACATCGTCGGGTGTTATTACAGGTTTTCGGTAACGAAATTCAGAAGCATATTCTACCTCAACAGGAACCTGTGCATATTCTTCAAACAGGTATTCGGCAATCAAACCCGCATGCCACGATGTGCCGCAGCCGATAATTATAATGCGCTGCGCTTTTTCAATCTTTGGAAATACATTAATTAATCCTCCCAGTACAATTTCCGAATAATTATTTTGTAAACGCCCTCTGAATGTTTCTTCAATGGTTTTGGGTTGCTCATGAATTTCCTTGAGCATAAAGTAGTCGTACCCCCCTTTGTCGAGGGCGCCAATCTCCAGGTTAAGGTTACTCACTTTGATTGATACCGGATTATTGCGGACATTTTTTACGGTAAATCCATCTTTCTGCAAAATGGCAATATCTTCATCATTCAAGTAAATCACCTGGCTGGTATATTCGGCAATTGGCGACGCATCGCTGGCAATAAAATATTCGCCTTCACCCAGGCCGACCACCAGTGGACTCCCCTTACGCGCAACAACAATTTTATCGTCTTCGTTTTTACACAGTACCGCAATTCCGTACGCCCCTACAACTTTCGATAAAGCCAACTGAACCGCAACTTCGGAGGATACGCCATCATCCTGCATGTAAAAAAATTCGATAAGATTCGCCAACACTTCTGTATCGGTATCGCTGGCAAAACAATAACCATGTGATTCCAGGTCGCTTTTTAACTTGGCATAATTTTCAATAATGCCGTTGTGGACAATAGAGAACAATCCTTTCATAGAAATGTGGGGATGCGCATTGATGTCATTTGGTTCTCCATGTGTAGCCCAACGTGTATGCCCTATTCCAACTGTTCCGTGACTGGATTTTCCTACGACAAAATCTTCCAGTTCCGACACCTTTCCTTTCTTCTTAAAATTCTCGAGGCTGCCATTTAAAAGAGCAACTCCGGCGGAGTCGTAGCCACGGTATTCCAATCGTTTTAATCCACCAATCAAAATCGGGTAGGCTTCTTTATCACCAATATATCCAACTATACCACACATAACTATGTTTCGTTAATTGTATTATTTCATTATTTCGCGAACTGAACTTACCTGCATCATCATATCAATGACCGAGGCACCAAGTCGTTCTTTTTTCTTGATATGCTCTTTTATTTCTTTAACCGTATCGTTATTTTCAAATTCGCCACGTACTTCGGCAAAATCGAGTTCACGTGCCCCGGCTTGTCCATCAACCCCAAAGCCGGTCATCTTCGACATTGAAAATTCCTTTCTTGCATCTTCATACAAAAAGCGGTCGATACCCAGAACGCTATCTTTCCATTTTTTTACAATCGAAATGATATCCATTGCCTCAAGATTGGCAACTCTTTTACCGTAAAATTGTTCGAGCACATCCACGGCCCAGGTCCACTCAAAATTGTAATAATTTTTGTGCAGCATGGCCAGTGCAGAATTAACCTCCTCTAGCGATTGTACGGTACCATTCTCAACCGACAGTAGCAACTGATCCAGAGCTTCAAACGGACAAATCATTCCGGCCAGGTCCACCCAGTAACCTTTTCCAAATTTAGTATCGGGTTGCAGCGCTTTTCGAATATCGTCGTCAGTTTTATACTTACCGCCATCTATTCGTGTAATTACAGAGTTCCCCAGAAATTTCCAGATGGCCATTTCATACAATTGAATTCCCTTATCCAATGCATGTTTCTCAATTTTCATCCGACCATAACTGTATTCAACTACATCTTCGCCAACGCTTTTGCGCAAAGCAAGCAACTTCGCTCTTCCCTTAATCATTTTATCGATGGTATAAGGGCTAAGCAAATTAAAGTTGATGAAATCGAGCAGGTTTGAGTCTGTTCGTTTATCGCGTTTTGGCCATTTCTGTGTATCGCGGATTGTTCCGATACTTTTTAAATTAATACCCGGAACCAAAATACTTTCATCCTTGCTTTCAATTAAATATGAGAATGGGAAATCGGTCGTATCGCAATGTTTATAATGACGCCCCATAACCAGCGAAAATGCACCAATTCGCGAAGGCCACAATAAATATGAATTACTCGTTGTTTTTGCTCCACGCTCCAGAATTCCCTGGTGGATTGGGCCAAGCTTATACAGGTGATTGCTTTGGTTAGACCCGCTCCCTGCATTTAAGAAAGAGAACATTCCAGCAATCAGCAAAGTTGATTTATGATGAGTAACAGTATACGGCCCAGCAAATACGGAACATGCCTCGCCATGAAATCCTTGAAAATTGGCAAAGAACAAGGAGTTTTCTGCCGAATAATGTTTATCCAGTACACACCCTTGTCCGATAAAACATTTTGTAACAATAGTTGAATCGGTAATCTTTGACCCGGAGCCAACAATAAAATCGTCCATAATAACGCCCTCGCCAATTAACACAGGAGCTTCATTATTACTGTTTACACTCCCGTTTTTTAGCTTTTTAACGCCGTCTATTGTTGTTGCAGGACCGGTTTTAACATTTAAAATTGTGTTACAATTCAGAATCTTTGATTCGGCACCTATTACTCCAAAAGCACTTGTGACGTAACGGGTGTAATCGCCAACCATATTCTTAAGTGCCTGAACCAACTGTGGCCTGTGTCGATACAAGGACATCATGTAAGCAACATGGGCAGAAAGATAATCGTAAATCGGAATTTCACGTCCTCCTCCTTCATTTATGGCTTCAACAATCACCCCGTTTCCAAACGATGTTTCTCCATCAACAGCCAAAGTATTAATGTTATTAATTACCACATTTTCTTCGATCTTATAATTGGCAATATAATTATGTACATTGTGTATCAATACATTTTTACCCACTTCACAATTATGCAACCAGGCATTATAAATACCTGTTTTAAAAGTGATTCCACCAATTAACTTAACCGTTCCACTGAAAGTATTTAAGCAAATACGCCCTGTAAATTTAACGTTTTCTATACTGTCGGGAATAAAATTCTGGGCAACTTTAACTAAACTCCAATCGGTAGAGTAGCAACCCTGATGAACGAGCTGACCTACCTCCTCATCCAGTAAATTTCTGTAAGTGCTTTCTGTGTTACGAGTCATATATTGACTATTTTAAACCAAAGGTAAAACAAAAGGCAAGACACTGCCAAAAATACAACCTAACATTTTCACTCCAACAACAAACATAAACACTACACAAGTATTTTATGCATCTATATTTCAATTATTTAAAATACTTATATACTTAACAAGTATAAACAACCATAATCAATAAAACCTAATATTATAGCTGTTCGAGGTAATTTAAAAGGCGTATTTTTTCCTTTAATCCCAGTTTCTTCCTTAAGCGAACACGTGAAATCTCTACACTTTTTGGCGTAATATTAAGTAATCCTGCAATTTCTTTGCTTGAAAGCCCGAGACGAATATAAGAACACAGTTTCTTATCATTTACAGAAATTACCGGATGTTTCCTTTTTAAACTTTCGAGAAATCCAGGATGAATTTTTGCCACCTGATTTTCTACCATTGTCCAATCAACGGTTTGAATCGCATTATTTTTGAGCAATTCGTTTAGCTTATCCACAACCGAAAATGCTTGTGTAGCATCACTATTATATTCTGATTCGAGAATTCGTATAGCTCTATTCAATAATTCGTTTTTTTGCGACAATTGCAACAAGAAAGAGACAAGTTCCCTATCCTTCAGTTCCAGTTCGGTTTGCAGGCGTTGTTTATTTCTGGTATCAAATTCTATCGATTTTTCCAATTCGGAAATATGTCCCATGGCACTTTTTAAGCGACTGACATCTAATACAGATGCTCTGATCCCCAGGTACTTTCCTATTTTATCGTATACTCCCCTAACATTCATCATAAACCAACGCACTTGCTTCGTTCGGGTCAGTACTCGGAACTCAAGTGTTTGATTGACCAGGGTTTGATTTAATGCCCCTTTCAAAAATTCGCTGTATTTCTCCTTGTCACCCTCAAAAACCAACAATTCTCTAATTCCTGATGATGCAATAATTTCATTGGCTGTATACCCCGTAAGATCGTGACAAGATGGTGAACAATACTTTATTTTTCCATTTGGTTCAAACCATAATTCCCAGGCATAGGCAAAATCAGCAACTAACTGATAAAAAGATCGCTTTCCCCTTTCCTGCTCTTCCTGAAATCTGGAATTTTCCAGTTCCATCCTTAACCTCGAAACCTCCTGTTCCAATGTTTCTATTCTAATTATATATTGTTGATCTTTATCGCCTGTCATGTTTTAAAATTATAAAAATATCCGGTAGACACCACACTTATGTCTGCCCATTGTGATTATCTGCGCTTTTGCTATAATACGAATAAATACAATAAACACATCTTTTTTAAATATGATGTAATAAAAGAAACTGAAGCATTTATTTCTCTTAACAGTTCTCGCATTAAAGAAAATTATTTGGAGCCAACTGCAGAAATTGAAAGTTAGTTGGGGCAATATTGAGAGGGATAATAATCTACTCACTCCCCAGCCCTGCGATCAATACTTTATTCTTCAATGAAAACCAGCTCAATCCGACGATCCAAACCACACCGTTGACCAGAATCAGAGCAACAACAATTACAACTGTAGAAAATGACGCATCGGTATTGGTAGACAAAAATGCCGGTAAAGTTGCGACGACCGCTGTAACAAAACCAAGCAAAACACCTGATACCAGCAGCAACAAGTATTCGTTTCTCAACAATTTAAATACGGAGTTTTTTGTAAATCCAATGGCCTGCATTAATGCAACTTCCCGCCGACGCTCTAAAATGGTTCGGGCCAGAATAACAGCCAGCCCAATGGTTCCGAGAATTAATCCCAAAGCACCAAGCGCAAGAAATATCGATAAATAGGTGTTGGTTACAGAATAAAACTCAACCAATCTTTTGGCTGCACTTTCCATTTCCCATCCATAATCACGGAATACCGATTGCAACTCGTCGCCGATCGCTGCTTCGTTTTCGGCATCCCCCCCCACTAAAAAGATATTTGAGCCTGAACTGCTGGGGTAGTTGTTCAGAAAATGTTTATTCGAGATAATAACATAACCCTGAAAAACAGATGGTTTTGTTCCGGCGATCAGTTTCAATTTTAATGTATCGCCCAGTTCATTCTGATACAATAAAACATCACCCACTTTCATGCCAAGCCCCCACTGAATTACAG
>DASQBW010000821.1:0-3056 GCA_035635015.1 Draconibacterium sp.
CCTTCGATGGAAGCAATAAGTGCACTTTCTTCGCCGCAAACAAAAGCGCCGGCGCCTTCGTAGATCTGCAAGTCGAGATTAAAACCACTGCCCAAAATATTTTTACCGAGGTAATTTTCAGCCTCGCAGATTTTCAGAGCCTCGCGAATACGTTTTACCGCCAGCGGATATTCGGCGCGGATATAAAAATATCCCTGGTGAATATCTGTTGCATAAGCTGCAATGATCATTCCTTCAATTACCCGATACGGATACGATTCGAGCAACATACGATCCATAAAAGCTCCCGGGTCGCCTTCATCGCCGTTACAAATGATATATTTTATCTCATTTTCGTGTTTTTTTACCAGTTCCCATTTTAATCCTGATGGAAAACCGGCTCCACCGCGGCCTCTGATTCCGCTGTCTTTTACCTCGCGGATCACCTCTTCGGGTGTCATTTTATTCAATACCTTTTCCACGGCAGTAAAACCTCCACGGCTCAGGTATTCATTAATATCGAGCGGATTGATTATCCCACGATATTCGGTGGCAATAGGAATCTGTTTCCCTAAAAATGAAGCTACCGGTTTTTCGCGCATGCTTATTTCATAACGCTCAACACCATCCCAGTTACGGTCGGTCTGAATCTCTTCAACGGTATGTAAGAGTTTATTTTTGAGACGGGTAAACAAACCCGGCGCCTGAAAATGGCTTTCTACAATATTTTTTACGTCTTCGGGTTTTACTTTAGCGTAGAGTTTGGCTTCTCCTTCATTGGGCACCACTTCAACCAATGGCACCTGATGACACATTCCCACACAGCCCACATGTTTCAGGCTCACACGCAAACCACTTTCGTTTACTACGTGCTCCACTTCTTCCTGAATCTCCTTGCTTCCACTGGCTACACAACAGGAACCAAGCCCGATTCGAATCTCACCCTGAATTTCGGAACCATCAGCTTTACGGGCCTTTTTCGACTTTTTTATTCCTTTCAGGCTTTCAAAATCGGCAATTACCTGAGCCACCTGATCGGAAGCCACATGACCGTATGTAGTTTCATCGATCTGAACTACAGGCGCCAGCGTACAACAGCCCAGACAAGCTACCTGCTCCAGGGTATATTTTCCTGACTCCTCCGTTTCCTGCCCCTCCGCCAGCTTTAGCTCACGCCGAAAAGCATCGTAAACCTGACCGGCACCTTTTACATGACATGCCGTTCCCACACACACTTTTATCATGTGCTCGCCAACAGGCTGCAAACGAAACTGCGAGTAAAAACTGGCCACACCAATAATCTCCGCCAGACTGATCTCTGATTTATCAGCCACCAACCTCAGTATGTCTTCAGGAAGATAATTGTACTCTTTCTGAATGGCCTGAAGTATAGGAATCAGGCTCTTTTTTGTTAGGCCTTTTTCCTGAATGAGCTGATCGATATATTTATTTTCTTCTGTCATTTATTCGTCCTCAAATATCCTACTTCCCAATGCAATACAAATCATTCTCCCCTCTTATATAAATCCGTCCATCGGCAAAAGCCGGTGTAGGGCCAGACATTTCACCCAATTCGTTTTCGCCAACTTTTTTCAATTCCCTTGAAAATTCGTAGATACGCATTACTCCGTCGTTGTCCATAAGATACACTTTTCCATCGGCAAAAACAGGCGATGAGTAGACCGGCGAACCAAAATCATCCTCCCAAAGCAATTCTCCTTCTTTCAGGTCGTAGCAAACAAATACGCCATAACTGGTTGCAGCAAATAACAATCCGTCGTGCGCCAAAAGACTGGCTGCTTCGGGCAGGTAAAAATCGTCTTCCCAAAGAATTTCCTGCGTACGGATATCAATGGCTACCATTCGGGCATATTCGTTGGCAGCCACCACAATTCCGTCGGCGTAACCAACCGATGCACCAACCTCTCCCATCATACAATCAACCGACCAAAGTTCTTTTCCAGTTTCCACATCGTACCCGGCAACAATCGGATCGGCAGTTAACACGAGCTGATACTTACC
This sequence comes from Draconibacterium sp., assembly GCA_035635015.1. Classification (GTDB taxonomy): domain Bacteria; phylum Bacteroidota; class Bacteroidia; order Bacteroidales; family Prolixibacteraceae; genus Draconibacterium. The sequence goes on from DASQBW010000821.1 coordinate 2,002, forward strand.
ATCAACTTCAGCCAATACCGGACTTGCCCATGAAATCTTCGAATTACGCTGTGTTTCCCACACTGTTTCTCCTGATTTATTATCCAGAGCCATCACTTTTCCTCCCCGGTTGGTATCGTATTGAACGATAAGCTTTCCGTTCCAGGTAATCAACGATGATGAATGTCCGTAGTGATTATCCGGAACACCCAAATTTCTTGCCCACACACGTTTGCCGTTCATATCGAAAGCAATTACATCACCTGTACCGAAAATCGCAAAAACTACCTTCCCATCGGTTGTTAATGACGGAGCCGACAATCCAGTATCTTCCGTAACATCAGGAGGTGTTGCCGGTGATCCTGAAATATTATCAGCAACTCCGGTCCACAGTAATTTTCCATCGTTACGGTTGTAACAATACACTTCGCGGGTGGTGTTATCAGCACCTGCTACAAACAATTTGTCGCCCCATATAATTGGCGAGTTAAAGCCATGTTTTGGTACCTCCACCTTCCATACCACATTGGTTCCGGCAGCGCCGTCCCATTCGGTTGGAATATTTTTATGCATAATCACTCCCTGCGCTAAAGGACCGCGGAAAGAGTTATGATTTTTCTGAAGTTCAGTAAGCGTCATTCCTGATGACGCCGCTGCCGATTTGGTTTCTGTAACAGGTGTTTCTGCAACTGTTTCTGAAGAAGTTTCTTCTGATTTCACCTCTGTTACATTTTCTGAAGAAGTAGTTTCGGTTACAGCTACCTCTTCCGAAACTTCGTTGGTTGCAGTTTGCGCCGGAGCAACATTTATTACCTCAACTGCCTCTTCTGCTGAAGTTTCGTTTTCGGCTACCAAAGCATTTGCATCGTATGATTTTAGCTGGTTCACCGAAAGATACGAAGCCAGAAGTGCCAAAACCATAACTGCCGCGCCAACAATTACAATTCCCTTTTGGGCAATTATACGGCTGGCAATTTCATTTTCCAATACCTTGTCCGGTTCTTCAATTTTACTTTTTGCAGCGTAATAAACCCGCAGCGCAAATGCCAGTACAATGGCACCAAACAGCAACATGT
>DASQBW010000822.1:0-3498 GCA_035635015.1 Draconibacterium sp.
GGAGCGCGTAGTAACGTTTGGACAGTTGCAAAAAACACCTGGGAAAAAGGTCAACAATTTGCATACCGCGATAGAAAAGCGAAAAAAAGAACATTCCGTGCATTGTGGATTCAGCGTATTAACGCTGCAGCACGATTGGAAGGAATGTCGTATTCACAATTCATGGGATTGTTAAAAAAGAACGACATTGAAATTAACAGGAAAGTTTTAGCTGAATTAGCAATGAACCAACCTGAAGCGTTCAAAGCAATCGTTGAAAAAGTAAAATAAAGACTTTATTTGTTAGGTGAAATACATTTAAGCTCCGACGGTTTCGTCGGGGCTTTTTTTATGAAATTATCTGCAAAAAAAAATCGGGTAAGCATGTAATGATGTTTACCCGATTTCTTTTTATCAATGATGAATCAGTTTCCCGATTCTATAAATTTAATCATACCTGTGTTCATCAGCATGAGGCTTTTCATCGTCACATGCACAATGTTTATCCAAACCTTTTTCGTATTGCTCAAGAGCTCTTAAACTCATTCCCATATTAGAGAAACCACCATCATGGAAAAGATTTTGCATGGTTACTTTTTTGGTTAAATCTGAGAAAAGCGTGATGCAATAATCAGCACATTCATCACCCGAGGCATTGCCCAGTGGCGACATTCTTTCAGAAAAATCCAAAAGTCTGTCAAATCCTTTTACTCCGTTTCCGGCAGTTGTAATAGTTGGCGACTGAGAGATGGTATTTACCCTTACACGGCGCTCGCGGCCATATATATATCCAAAACTACGGGCGATTGATTCCAGTAATGCTTTTGCATCAGCCATGTCGTTGTAGCCAAAAAATGAACGCTGTGCCGCAACATACGACAACGCAACTACCGAGCCCCACTCATTAATAGCATCCATTTTTCGCGCTACCTGTAATACCTTGTGAAAAGATACTGCAGAAACATCAAGGGTTTTATCCAGGTAATTATAGTCAAGGTCACTGTAATGACGTCCTTTGCGAACATTTGGCGACATGCCAATAGAGTGGAGTACAAAGTCAATTTTGCCACCTAATACTTCCATTGATTTACTAAAAAGATTATTCAGATCATCAACATTGGTTGCATCTGCACCAATAACTTCAGCATTAATTTGCTCTCCCAGTTTATTTGTTTCGCCCATTCGGATAGCAACAGGGGTATTTGATAATGTTACTGTAGCTCCTTCTTCATGTGCCCTTACCGCCACTTTCCAGGCAATTGAGTCGGGATTTAAAGCCCCGAAAATAATTCCCTTTTTTCCTTCTAATAGATTGCTCATAATTTGTTTTTATGAAACGTGTATGACAAAAGCTTTGTCATGCACGACAATGATTATATTTATGCGAATTATATCTGTTTATACAACGGATTAAAATGCGAGTGCAAATTTAATTCAGTTTAAATAAATTATCCCTGATCTTTCGTTTTTCAGCTTTAAAGTCTGCTTTTTTAACTTTTCATATCGAATTTTGTTCACGAACATTCGAAAATATTAGCACAAATTGGAAAAGCTAGAAATAGCTATTTTATTTGGAAAGTTCTTTTTTTAGCTTTGACAACAAATAAAAAACTGTTAACAATGAAAAAAATATTCATCTTAGGAGTGCTTGCAGCCTTTGTTTTTGGCTGTTCAACTGGTACTAAAAAAAATGAGAAACAAGAAGACGTGATGGAAGTAAATAATGAAATTAAACAAAAGGCCGACGAATTTACATCGTTTAAATTAACTACTGATTTAAGTGTTTTGTCAGAGAAGGAAAAACAAATGTTACCGGTCTTGTTAAAAGCAGCTAAAATAATGGATCAGCTATTCTGGCAGGAAGCATATGGAGACAAAGAAGAACTATTAAGCGAAGACTTAGATGATTATACACGTAAATTTATACAATTAAATTATGGTCCGTGGGAGCGCTTAAATGCCAATAAACCATTTTTACCCGGGTACGACCAGAAACCTAAAGGTGCCAATTTCTATCCTGTCGATATGACTATGGAAGAATTTGAAGCCTGGGACGACGAGACAAAAACAAGCCTGTATACCTTGATCCGACGCGACGAAGACGGTAATTTAGAATCTGTTCCATACCACATCGCATTCGAAAAAGAGATAAAAATGGCAGCAGAACTTTTATTGCAGGCAGCTGAACTGGCCGAGGATGCCGGGCTGAAAAAATATCTGGAAGAAAGATCAAAAGCATTGCTGACCGATGATTATTATGCCAGTGATGTAGCCTGGATGGAAATGAAGAACAACACTATCGAGTTTATTGTGGGCCCGATTGAGAATTATGAAGATCAGCTATACGGATATAAGGCAGCACACGAATCGTTTATTCTGATTAAGGATATAGAATGGAGTAAAAGGCTTGAAAAATATGCCGCATTGCTGCCTGGCTTACAAAAAGCATTGCCTTGCGAGCAGCCTTACAAAAATGAAACTCCGGGAGTGGATTCAGATATGAATGTTTATGATGCCATTTATTATGCAGGCGATTGTAATGCCGGAAGTAAAACTATTGCCATCAATTTGCCTAACGACGAAGAGGTGCGCGAAACAAAAGGTAGCCGCAAACTTCAACTTAAAAATTCGATGCAGGCAAAGTTTGATAAAATTTTGGTGCCAATTGCTGAATTATTGATTGCTGAAGATCAGCGCCAGCATGTTAAATTCGATGCATTTTTCGAAAATACCATGTTTCATGAAGTGGCACACGGTCTTGGTTTGGGAAATACGGTTGATCAAAGTACAACTGTTCGCGAAGCACTAAAAGATGCTTACACTTCAATTGAAGAAGGAAAGGCTGATATTTTGGGATTGTGGTGTGTTTACCAGCTTAACCAAATGGGAGAGTTGGGCGAAAAAGAGATGATGGATAACTTCGTAACATTTATGGCTGGTATTTTCCGCTCAGTACGTTTTGGAGCTGCCAGTGCGCACGGCAAGGCAAATATGATGCGTTTTTACTATTTCCAGGAAATGGGTGCTTTTACACGCGACGATGTCACGGGAACTTATCGAGTTGACTACGATAAAATGAAAGACGCCATGATGAACCTGTCGGAAACTATTTTGAAAATTCAGGGCGATGGCGACTACGAATCCGCGAAAAGTATGATTGAAGAAAAAGGCTTTATTGGAGAAGTACTTCAAAAAGATCTGGACCGGATAGGAAAGGCCGGTATTCCACGCGATATCGTTTTTGAACAGGGAGCAGAAGTTTTAGGACTTTAAAATATAAACCGGGAAGCAAAAGGCTTCCCGGGTCTTCTTTTCTCAAACTAATTCTGCACAAGGTTTAACACCCTGTTAACAACAATTTAGGTGTATTAAAGGTTATATTTGTAGCGTGAATCAGTTAAAGAACATAGGGCTTTTGTTTCTTGGAGTTATCTTTTTATTGTCAACTTCAGGATTCATAATGTACAAAAGTTCTTGTTCATGTTCAGGCGAAGATTACACAAGCATCATTATTAAACC
>DASQBW010000823.1:0-11736 GCA_035635015.1 Draconibacterium sp.
CAGCAATATTTTCACCAGCCTCAATTGGGCCCGGTTGAGCATAGCACGCAAAAAATGCAAGAGCTATGATCGTAAAAGTTGCTAAATATTTCTTCACTTTTTATTATTTTTCCGGACCTAAAACCTTCTCGTAGATGGCAAAGTCGATACAAGATCAATAAGCTTTTGATCGAATTTATATTTCACCTCACACTTATTATCAAAAATCATTGTTGCTCCATTTTCCGGTGTGTAAGCCGGCCATTTTGGAAGTTCTTTGCAATTCGGATCACCTGTTTTTACAAAGTTTATCCATGCCGAGCTTATTTTATCAGCCAGTTCATAAGCATCTTTACCGCCTCCGGTAAGAGTGCGGGCCATTGCAATATTATTGAACATGAAAGCTAGCTCCATACCGTGAGCGGCACCCAAACTACCATCGTTTGGTGGCGATTGCCATTCGAAAAGATATACATAAGCAGGAGCTCCGCCCTGTGCATTTTTAACAGCTGCCTGTTGAAGCGCCCGGGTACGAATTGAGGTAGTAAGAATATGTTGCGGCTGATCATCATCCGGATAGGCTTCTTTGTAGGCAGCAATATATTTGTCGGCATTTTCAGCACCGTAACGTTCGGTAAGTGTTGCTTTTACTTCCGCCATTGTTTTCGGCGTAATAAGCTGACGGTTGGTGTAACCAAATTCATTAAGGTTTGAACCAATAAGCATTGCAACATCTTTTGCAAAATCGGCAGGAGTTGGATCAAACGGATGTTGAACAATATATTTACCATCTAATGTTGGACCACCACCTGCTCTGGAACCACGGCTGGCAGCAACAAGTTCTTCATAAGTAAAATCGTTCAGTTTGTCTGCATTTTCCGGAGTGACACCCAATGCTTTTGCAAACTCAAGACCAGCAGCTTTGCTTACTTCAGGATCACCTGTTGTGAGTGTTGAACCGCTTTGCACAATTGCCCTATGGAATAATCCTGCGGCTGATGGCATGGCATTTAAAGTAGATACTTTACCACCACCACCTGACTGTCCGTCGATGGTTACGGTATTTGGATCGCCACCAAAATTCTCAATGTTTTCATTTACCCATTTCAGTGCTGCAACCAAATCCTGCATACCAAGATTTACAGATTCTGAGTATTTGCCTCCCAGACCTCTTAGGTCAGTATAGCCTAAAACATTAAGCCTGTGGTTTACAGTAACAACTACAATATCTCCCTTTGCTGCCAGTGAGCGTCCATCAAAAAATGGCAACTGGTTTGCCGAACCCGATGAATAGCCACCACCATGAATCCAAACCCATACCGGACGTTTTTTACCATCGTTAATGCCTTGTGACCAAACATTCAAAACAAAGCAATCTTCATCCATTGGTTCTACAACGAATTGAAAACCAAAATTGGCATCACTTTGTCCACCCCAGCGTTGTGCTTTTCCCTGCATGGCTTGTGGACCGTAGATTTGACATTGCTTTACACCATCCCATTTGTCAGGAGCTTGCGGAGGCATAAACCTTTCGGCTTTAGCATACGGGATCCCTCTGAATGCATATATACCATCGTCGATATATCCTCGAACTTTGCCGTATTTTGTAGGAACTACAGCAATATTTTCACCAGCCTCAATCGGGCCTTGTTGTGCATAGCTATTTGATGTAAAAATTGCAGCAGCTATGATCATAAAAGTTGCTAAGAAATTCTTCATGATTATTAGATTTATTGATTTAGTAACTAAAAAACTTATTTATCATTTTATCTTGAGCCCACTAACGGAAACGAATATGAATCCATAAATTCAATCAATTGTTTGTCATGATTGTACACCTCTTTACATTTATTATCGAATATCATAGTAGCTCCGTTATCTGCAGAAAAAGGCTTCCATTTTGGTAATTCTTTACAATTGGGATCACCGGTTTTTACAAAGTTTATCCATGCCGAACTAATCTTATCAGCCAGCTTATAAGCATCTTTTCCTCCACCTGTCTGGTTACGTGCCAATGCAATATTGTTAAACACGAAAGGAAGTTCCATTCCATGGGCTGCACCTAAACTACCATCGTTTACAGGCGTCTGCCAGGTAAACAGATAGTTATAAACCGGGGCATTCCCCTGTTCACTTCTTGATCTTGCCTGTTTTAAAGCTGCCGCCCTCAAATTACTATCGAATGTGAGCATGTGTTGAAGTTGATCATCATCGGGGAATACCTCGTTATAAAGATTGATGAATTTTTCAACGTTTTCACTTCCAAATGACTGAGCTAATCTTGATCTCACTCTTTCCATTGATTGTGGAGTAATAATTCCACGATTAAAATAGGTAAACTCATTCAGGTTTGAGCCCACAAGCACCGACACATTTTTTGAAAACTCCGGAATTGTATTTGCGAGTGGGTTTTGTGTAACATATTTACCATCAACAGTTGGGCAATACCAGCCCATAACACTGCTATCAGTAGTCATATTGTTTGATGCAACTTGCCCGGCTGCAATCAGCTCCTCATAAGTAAAATCATTTAACTTCTCAGTATTTTCCGAATTTACTCCGAGCGCAGCTGCAATCTCCAGTCCATAGGCTTTTGAATTCTCGCCAGTCATTTTAAACTCGAGCGAACCACTTTGAATGATGGCCCTTTGAAATAATCCTACTGCAGAAGGCATTGCCAAAAGGGTACACGTTTTTCCTCCGCCACCCGACTGACCGTTTATTGTTACAGTATTCGGGTCGCCACCAAAATTGGTAATATTGTCTTTTACCCACTGTAAAGCAAAAACTAAATCCTGCATACCAAGATTTACCGACTCCGAGTATTCTCCTCCTAATCCTCTTAAATCGCTAAACCCAAGAATATTTAGTCGGTGGTTAACAGATACCACCACTATATCGCCCTTTTCGGCCATCGCACGTCCATCAAAATAGGGAAGTTGATTACCGGAACCTCCCATAAATTTTCCACCATGGATCCATACCCATACTGGTCGTTTTTTTCCGTCGTTTATGCCGTTCGACCAAACATTCACTACAAAGCTCTCTTTCTCATCCATGGGCTCAACACTAAATTGGAACCCAAAGTTTTCATCACTCTGGCCTGACCAATCTTGTGCTTTTGCCTGCATGGTCTGAGGTCCGTAAATTGTACACTGACGCACGTCATCCCATTTATCCGGAGCCTGAGGTGGCATAAACCTGTCGGCTTTTGCGTAAGGGATTCCTCTAAACGCAAATACACCATCATCTATATACCCACGAACCTTTCCGTATTTGGTAGGAACTACTGCAATATTTTTTCCAGCCTCAATCTGGCCTGGCTGGGCATAGCTTTTTGATGCAGAAAATGCAATAGCTATAATCATAATAGTTGCTAAAAAATGCTTCATGGTTATTAGATTTGTTGATTTAGATACTAAAAACTAATTCCTCATTTATCTTGAACCCATTAATGGAAACGAAAACGTATCCATAAATTTAATCAATTCTTTGTCATGATTGGACACCAGTTTACATTTATTGTCGAAAATCATTGTTGCTCCGTTTTCGGGTGTATACGCTCTCCAATTTGGCAATTCTTTACAATTAGGATCACCGGTTTTTACAAAGTTTATCCATGCCGAACTGATCTTGTCTGCCAGTTCATAAGCATCTTTTCCTCCTCCGGTCTGGTTACGCGCCAATGCAATATTATTAAACATGAAAGGTAGTTCCATACCGTGAGCTGCACCTAAACTACCATCGTTTACAGGCGACTGCCAGGTAAACAAATAATTATAAACCGGGGCATTGCCCTGTTCACTTCTTGATGTTGCCTGTTTTAAAGCTCCGGACCTTAGATTACTATCAAAAGTAAGCATGTGTTGCGGCTGATCGTCATCAGGAAAAACGTTGTTATAAAGATTAATGAATTTCTCAACGTTTTCACTTCCAAATGATTGTGCTAATCTCGATTTCACCTCCTCCATGGATTTTGGAGTTATTATCGCACGATTATAATAGGTGAACTCATTCAGGTTGGAACCCAAGAGAACAGATACATTTTTTGAAAACTCCGGTATTGTATTGGCGAGTGGATTCTGAACAACATATTTACCATCAACAGTTGGGCAATACCACCCCATAATACTACGTCCATCGGTCATATTGTTTGCAGCAACACCTGCGGCTGCAATCAGCTCTTCATAAGTAAAATCATTTAACTTTTCTGTATTTTCCGAATTTACTCCAAGCGCAGCAGCAAGCTCCAGCCCATAGGCTTTTGAATTCTCGCCCGTCATTTTAAATTCGAGCGAACCACTTTGGATTATGGCCCTTTGAAATAATCCTACTGCTGAAGGCATTGCCAAAAGGGTACACGATTTTCCTCCGCCACCCGACTGACCGTTTATTGTTACAGTATTAGGATCGCCACCAAAATTGGCAATATTATCTTTTACCCACTGTAAGGCAACAACTAAATCCTGCATACCCAGATTTACTGACTCCGAATATTTCCCACCTAATCCTCTTAAATCGACATATCCAAGAACATTTAGTCGGTGGTTAAGCGAAACAACAACTATATCGCCCTTTTCGGCCATCGCACGCCCGTCAAAATAGGCAAGTTGATTGCCGGAACCACCTGTAAACCCGCCACCGTGAATCCAAACCCAAACCGGACGTTTTTTACCGTCGTTTATACCTTTGGACCATACATTTACTACAAAACATTCTTTCTCATCCATTGGCTCCCGGTTAAACTGAAGTCCAAAATTTTCATCACTCTGTCCGTCCCAGCTTTGTGCTTTGCTTTGCATTGTTTGTGGTCCGTAAATGGTGCACTGACGCACATCGTCCCATTTGTCGGGTGCCTGAGGTGGCATAAACCTCTCGGCTTTGGCATAAGGAATACCTCTAAACGCAAACACACCATCATCGATATACCCGCGAACCTTTCCGTATTTCGTCGAAACTACTGCAATATTTTCTCCAGCCTCAATAGGGCCCGATTGACCGTAACTGTATGTTGTTATCAAAACAGCTAAGATCATCAGGATTGTAATTCTGTATTTTTTAATCATTTCTTTTAAATTTTTTTATTCTTCAAATTTAAAATCCGGCAACTACTATCTTGGTCCCAAAAACCTATCCGTTGAAAATTGAAATAAAAACTCAATTAATGCTTTATCGTGATTATTTTCCAACTTACATTCATTATCAAAAACCATTGTAGCTCCGTTTTCCGGATTGTAGGCATCCCACTTTGGAAGATCATTTGTGTTAGGATCACCTGTTTTTATAAAATTTATCCATGCTGAACTTATTTTATCCTCTAACTCATAAGCTTCTACTGTACAGCCGGTTAAACTGCATGCCATTTCAATATTATTAAACATGAAAGGTAATTCCATACCATGCGCACCCCCCAGACTACCATCATTAACCGGCGACTGCCATTTAAACAGGTAAGTATAAACAGGAGCTCCACCCTGATTGCTCTTTACCGATGCCTGACCGAGAGTTCCATATCTGAAATTAGAATCGACAACCAACATACGATGCGGCTCTGTTACATCGGGATAAGCAGCTTTGAATAACGAAATATACTTATCTACGTTTTCAGCGCCGTACCGCTGTGCAAGCGTCGTTTTTACTTCATCCATTGTTTTTGGCGATATAAGTGCATGGTTGTAGTAGGTAAATTCATTCAGGTTGGAGCCAATAAGCATCGGAATATCTTTTGCAAAATCAGCCGGTTCCGGATCAAATGGATTTTGTGTAATGTATTTACCATCAACCGATGGCTCGTTTCCCCTTAAATCATCGTAACCAGCTACATTTAAAACATTTGCGGTAAGTTGGCCGGCAGCAGCGAGTTCTTCATAGGTAAAATCATTCAGTTTTTCAGCATTCTCCGGATTTACTCCAAGGGCAGCAGCAAATGCTAAACCGAAGGCTTTGGAATCAGTTCCCTTTTCAAGTGCAGTAATTGCACCACTTTGTACAATGCCCCGGTGGAATAATTTTCCTGCTGCCGAAGGCATAGCCATTAAAGAAGTTACTTTCATGCCACCTCCTGATTGCCCGTCGATGGTTACAGCCTTCGGATCACCTCCAAAATTCTCGATATTATCGTGCACCCACTGCAGGGCAGCAACTATATCCTGCATGCCAAGATTTACGGATTCGGTATATTTACCTCCCAGTCCCCTTAAATCGGTGTAGCCCAAAACATTGAGCCTGTGATTAATCGTTACTACTACAATATCTCCTTTATCTGCCAATGAACGCCCATCGAAACAAGGAAGTTGGTTACCGGATCCGCCAAAATATCCTCCGCCATGCAACCAAACCAAAACAGGACGTTTTTTACCATCGTTAATTCCCTGAGACCAAACGTTTAAAACAAAACTTTCTTTTTCATCCATTGGCTCTCTGTTAAACAGAAAGCCAAAGTTATCGTCACTCTGTCCCGTCCAGTTTTGTGCTGTGCCTTGCATGGCTTGTGGCCCGTAAATGGTACATTGTTTTACGTCATCCCATTTATCGGGAGCTTGTGGCGGCATAAACCGGTCGGCTTTGGCATAAGGTATTCCTTTGAATGCAAAAATGCCGTCGTCGACATAACCACGAACTTTACCATATTGTGTAGCAACTACAGCAATGTTTTCACCGGCTTTTACCGGTCCCGGTTGCCCATAACTAAATGATGTAGCCATGGTTATGGCTATCATCATTATAGTTATAAGATATCTTCTCATATTCGAACGATTGATTGTCTTCGACAAAGACTTTCAGTATTTACCTTCTTCCAAATAAACCTGTTGACGGGAATCTACTTATGAATTCAATCAATGCTTTATCGTGATCTGTTACCACTTTGCATTCATTATCAAAAATCATGGTTTTACCGTTTCCTTCGGTATATTGTTCCCACTCCGGTAGATTCTTAGTATTTGGATCACCTGTTTTAACAAAATTAATCCAGGCTGAACTGATTTTATCTTCCAGTTCATACGCTTCTTCTGTGCAACCGGTTAAAGTACGGGCTCTTTCAATATTGTTGAACACAAAAGGTAATTCCATTCCGTGGCATCCACCAAGGCTACCATCGTTTACAGGAGATTGCCAGGTAAACAGGTATTGGTAAACAGATCCTCCACCTTGCTTGCTTTTTGCTGTGGCTTGTTTGATGGCTCCGCCTCTGAACATTGTATCGAAAACCAACATACGATGTGGTTCAGTTTCATTAGGGTAAGCAGCTTTAAACAAAGAAATGTATTTATCAACATTTTCAGCTCCGTAACGTTCGGCTAGCGTTGCTCTTACCTCTTCCATTGATTTTGGAGTGATGAGTGCCCGGTTATTATAAGTGAATTCGTTCAAATCTGTACCGATAAGCATATCTACTTCTTTCGCAAAATCAGCTGGTGCCGGATCGAAAGGGCTTTGGGTTATGTATTTTCCATCAACAGAAGGTCCACCTCCACTTGCACTGCTTCCGGCTGCTCTCAATACACTTGAAGCAAGTCGCTCTGCAGCAACCAGTTCCTCATAGGTAAAATTGTTTAGCATTTCTGCATTTCTTGCATTCACTCCGAGAGCTGCCGCAAATGCCAAACCAAATGCTTTTGAATCTTCGCCACTACCAAGTGTAATGGTAGATCCACTTTGTACTATAGCCCTGTGGAACAACTTGCCTGCTGCTGCCGGCATAGCCATTAAAGTTGAAACTTTACCGCCACCACCTGATTGACCGTTTATTGTAACTGTATTTGGGTCGCCACCAAAATTTTCGATATTATCGTGTATCCACTGCAAGGCGGCTACAAGATCTTGTTGTCCAAGATTTACAGACTCCGAATATTTTCCTCCCAGTCCTCTTAAATCAGTATATCCAAGCACATTAAGTCTGTGGTTTACGGTAACTACAACAATGTCTCCCTTATCGGCCATTGAACGGCCATCGAAACAAGGAAGCTGATTACCTGAACCACTTGAAAATCCACCACCATGAATCCACACCCAAACCGGGCGTTTTTTTCCATCGTTTATACCCTGAGACCAAACATTCAGTACAAAACTTTCTTTTTCGTCCATTGGCTCCCTGTTAAACAGAAATCCAAAGTTATAATCACTCTGTCCTCCCCAGTCCTGGGCTGTTGCCTGCATTACCTGTGGTCCGTAAATCTGACACTGGCGTACACCATCCCATTTATCAGGCGCCTCAGGTGGCATAAATCTTTCTGCTTTGGCATAAGGTATACCTTTAAAAGCAAATATACCATCGTCGATATATCCTTGTACCTTACCATAAATAGTATTTGCAACTGCAATACCTTCTCCGGCCTCTATAGGGCCCAACTCCTGGGCATAGCTAGTTGACACAGTAAGTGCTATAGCTATAACCAAACTTAGAATGAGACTTTTTTTCATTTCGTTATTATTTTAATGGTTTAACTTTTTTCTTATTTATTGCGGACCAAACAAACTTGGTGACGGATACGAATTTTCAAAATCAACCAATGCCTGATCGCGGAACTGTTCAACTCTGCATTTATTATCGAATATCATACTCGCTCCATTCTCAGGAGTATAAGCTTCCCATTTCGGTAATTCCTTGCAATTTGGATCACCAGTTTTAACAAAATTGATCCATGCCGAACTAATCTTATCAGCCAGTTCATAAGCATCATCGCCGCCTCCGGTAAGTGATCGTGCCATAGCGATATTATTAAACATGAAAGGTAACTCCATTCCGTGTGCTGCACCTAAACTGCCATTGTTTACAGGTGATTGCCACTCGAATAGATAAAGATAAACAGGAGCACCACCCTGTGCATTTTTAATGGCTGCCTGTTTCAGAGCATTTGTACGATAAGTAAGTGTTATTGATAATAAATCTTCCGGTTGATCTAAATGTGGATACGCCTTTTTATGCACTTCAATAAATTTATCGACATTTTCGGCACCGTAACGTCGGGCAAGTGTTGCTCTTACCTCTTCCATTGTTTTTGGCGTTATTAGTTGCCTGTTCCGGTAAGTCCATTCATTTAAGTTTGAGCCAATCAACATGGGCACATCCTTAGAGAACTCAGCTGGTTTCGGATCAAAAGGATGCTGTGTTACATATTTACCATCAACCGTTGGACTGATTCCACGAACATACAAAGTTCTTCCTGCAGCCTGCAATTCTGCGCCGGCCTGCTGACCGGCTGCAACTAATTCCTCATAAGAAAAATCATTCAGTTTATCGGCTTCATCAGGTGTAATTCCCAGTGCTTTCACAAATGCAAGTCCGAATTCCTTACTAACTTCGTTTTCGCCAATATGAAGTTCGGAACCACTTTGAATAATCGCCCTGTGGAACAACCCTGCTGCAGATGGCATAGCCAGTAGAGTAGAAACTTTTCGTCCGCCTCCCGACTGTCCGTTAATGCTTACCATATTCGGATCACCGCCAAAATTCTCAATATTATCATGAATCCACTGAAGTGCTGCTACCAAATCCTGCATACCAAGGTTTACTGATTCAGAATACTTCTCACCAAGGCCTCTCAAATCGATATAACCCAGCACATTTAACCTGTGGTTTACCGTAACCACAACAATGTCGCCTTTTTCGGCTAAAGCCCGCCCATCGAAGAATGGCAGCTGATTACCAGATCCGTCGGAAAATCCGCCACCATGTATCCATAACCATACGGGGCGTTTTTTTCCATCGTTAATACCTTTCGACCAAACATTTACAACAAACGACTCTTTCTCGTCCATTGGTTCCCTGCAAAACTGAAAGCCAAAGGCATCATCGTTTTGTCCGGTCCATGTTTGTGCTTTGCCCTGCATTACCTGCGGCCCAAAAATGGTGCACTGGCGCACATCGTCCCACTTATCCGGAGCTTCCGGAGGCATGTACCTTTCAGCTTTGGCATAAGGTATTCCTTTAAAAGCATAAATTCCATCATCTATATAGCCACGGACTTTCCCGTATTTTGTCGGAACCACAGCTATATTTTCGCCGGCTTCTATCGGGCCTGGTTGTGCATAGCCATTTGTTGCGAACAATACAAAAAGGCTTACGATTAGAATTGTAATTTTATTTTTCATAGTTATTAATTTTTACGTTATATCTCAATTAAAATAACAGCTATCATCTTCTCGGGCCAAATAATATTTCAGCAGGAAATGAATTGATAAACTCTATCAATGCTTTGTCGTGGTCTGTTACCACTTTGCATTCATTATCAAGAAGCATTGTATTACCATTACCTTCGGAATATGGAGCCCATTCAGGCAAATTTTTCGCATTTGGATTACCTGTTTTTATAAAATTAATCCATGCCGAACTGATTCTGTCTTCTAATTGATATGCTTCTTCTGTGCAACCGGTTAAGGTCCGGGCTCGTTCAATATTATTAAACATAAAAGGCAATTCCATTCCATGGCATCCGCCGAGACTACCATCGTTTACCGGAGACTGCCATGTAAACAGGAATTGATAAGCAGGAGCTCCACCTTGTTTACTTTTTGCCGTTGCTTGCTGTATCGCTCTTCCTCTAAACTGTGTATCAAAAACTAACATTCTGTGTGGTTCCGTTTCATCCGGATACGCTGCTTTAAACAAAGAAATATATTTGTCAACGTTTTCAGCTCCGTATCGTTCGGCAAGCGTAGCTCTTACCTCTTGCATTGATTTTGGAGTGATAAGTGCCCGGTTAGTATAAGTAAATTCGTTCAAATCTGTACCGATAAGCATTGCCACGTCTTTTGCAAAATCAGCAGGTGCGGGATCAAAAGGACTTTGGGTAATGTATTTCCCATCAACCGATGGAGTACCACCAGCGATATCGCTTCCAGCTGCACTCAAAACAGACGTTACAAGCGACTGTGCCTGAACAAGTTCTTCATAAGTAAAATCATTCAGCTTCTCTGCATTTCTTGCATTTACGCCAAGAGCAGCAGCAAATGCTAAACCATAAGCTTTTGATTCTTCACCACTACCATGTCTGATAGTAGATCCACTTTGAACGATAGCTCTGTGGAATAATCCGGCTGCAGATGGCATCGCCATTAATGTAGATACTTTTCCACCACCTCCTGATTGACCGTTAATTGTAACGGTATTCGGGTCGCCACCAAAATTTTCAATATTATCATGGACCCACTGCAGTGCAGCTACAAGATCTTGCTGGCCAAGGTTTACAGATTCAGAGTATTTGCCGCCCAAACCTCTTAGATCAACATACCCGAGCACATTAAGCCGGTGGTTTAAAGTAACCACAACGATATCTCCTTTTTGTGCCATTGAAACACCATCGAAGCAAGGCAACTGATTGCCCGAACCTGCCCTGTATCCTCCACCATGAATCCAAACCCAAACCGGACGTTTTTTACCATCGTTGATACCTTGCGACCAAACATTGAGAACAAAGCTTTCTTTTTCGTCCATTGGTTCACGATTAAACAGAAAGCCAAAATTATAATCACTTTGCCCTGTCCAGTCCTGCGATGTGGCTTGCATTACCTGTGGGCCGTAAATTTGACACTGGCGCACACCATCCCAGCTATCTGGTTCCTGAGGAGGCATAAATCGTTCGGCTTTGGCATAAGGTATACCTTTAAAAGCATAAATGCCATCATCGATATAGCCTTGTACCTTTCCATACTTAGTATTTGTAACTGCAATTCCTTCTCCGGCTTCTATCGGACCCGGCTCTTGTGCGTAACTATTTAAAAATGTTAGTGTAAGAGCTACAATTAAACTGAATATAT
>DASQBW010000824.1:0-3881 GCA_035635015.1 Draconibacterium sp.
GTATGGTACAATGCAGCTTCATCAAAAGGTTTTTTCAGCGAACTGTCAAACATATCTTTTGCGTCGGGATTAGCAGAATCGGAATTTGCCGACAAAGAAATGATTCGGGCTTTGTGCCCCGATTGTTTAATTGCACTTGCAGCTTCGTTTCCGTTCATTACCGGCATTCGAATATCCATAAGGATAAGGGTGTAGTTGTTTTGTGCTGACAGAGCTACTGCCTCCTTGCCGTTTTCAGCTTCATCAAAATCAACTTTCCACTTCGTAAAAATGCTTTTTAGCAAGTGGCGGTTAAAGGTTTCATCATCTACAATTAAAACAGCTTTCCCTTTTAATACTGCAGGTGTATCGAAACTTATAAATTTTTGTTGAAGCTTTTCTTTGTCTCCTTTTTGAAGCGGAACAGAAACAAAAAACCGGGTTCCTTCATTAACTTCACTATCAACAGTGATTTTACCTTTAAGGAGGTCAACCAGTTTTTTTACGATGTAAAGTCCCAAACCTGTACCACCTGCTTTTTTATTAATGTCGGAATCCAGTTGCACAAAGTCATTAAAAATATGTTCCTGACTTTCTTTGGGAATGCCAATTCCTGTGTCTGAGATTTCGAAATTAAGAAGCACCTGATTTTTTTGCTCTTTGGCGGTAACAACCAGTTTTACTTCTCCTTCATCAGTGAATTTCAGTGCATTGGTAAGTAGATTGTTTAATATCTGTTTTAGCCTTCCTTCGTCGCCAAAAAGTACGAGCTCATTTTCTACCTTGTTCTCGATGATAAAACTAATGTTTTTAGCCTCTGCACTCGGATTGTTGTACAATTCAATTTTGTGTAAAAAGTCGCTCAACGAAAAATGTACAGGTAATAACTGAATATTCTGTTTTTCAAGCTTTGAAAAATCAAATGTATCGTTTACCAACTCGGCTAAGTGTTTCGTGGAGTCGAAGATTACTCTCAGGTCTTCCTTTGTTTTTTCGTCGTGTTTTTTTTGCAGCAGTTGTTCGCTTAAGCCGTAAATGGCATTTACTGGCGTGCGCATTTCATGACTCACGGTTGCAACAAACAATTCTTTGGTACGCGCCAGATTTTCAGCGTGGGTTTTGGCTTTATTTAATACTTTTTGGTGTGAACGCGATTTTCGCAAATCACGGAAAAACAGTATCAATACCAATATCAGCAACAAAAATACCGATAGCGCAAAGTACGATAAACGTTCGTAAGTTTCGTTTGCCAGAAGTTCTGCTTCCTGCGATTGCTGCAAAAAACTTTCTTCTTCCTGGCGCTCCAGTGCCGCAATAACGTCTGCAAGATTTTCACTGAGCTCAAAATTTTTACGCATGTAAACCGCTTCGGCCGAGCTCATTTGTTGATTGCGCTGTTTCAGCTCCTCTTCAAGGGTCTCAATTTCCTGTTGCAACCGCTGTTTTTCTATTGTTCGGTCAACAATTATTGGCTTTGGAGGTTCTTCCTTTTTTCCAAAAATACGTTTAATAAGACCTCTTTTTTCAGGCTCTTCAAAATGAATGGTATCCTGCACAATTAATAGAGTGTCGAGCGTTTCAAAATACTGATTAAAAGCTTCGTGTTCGTTTCCACGCGAGAAGTGAAGGTCGAGCATCTTTTCCCAAACCACTTTTTTTTGCTGCGCCAGAATCAGTACCGAGTCAACAAGCATTTGCCGGCTACTGTCTATATTATAAATGGATTGTAATTCTGCAAATTTTATTTCGAGCGACTCATTTACGCTTCTGTAATTCTCGAGGTAGTCGTTGTCGTTGCTGAGTGAATAAAGCTTCACCATGTTTTCGGTTTCGTTCAAATCCATCGCAACATCTTTTACCAGGATGAGCGTGTTGTCGGGTTTCGATTCGGAAAGCATGGAATTGACAATTTCCGATAAACTTTTGTACACAAAATTTCCCGACAATCCCAACAATGAGATAATCACGATGGTAAGCAGAATAACCGGGATTTCTATTTTTATTCGTTTCATAAAAGAATTCCTTCACAATTAAAACGGAAACACACTTTAGAAGTTGCATGTCACGAAGAATTAGTTGCGTACACTGTTTCGCAAAATTAAATCAATAGCGTCAATTAATCCCAAAAGATTGTTAAATCAACCTGAACATATCAGCTGTAATTTCCTTAATGATTTAAAAAAGGATATTTTTGTCCGTTCTAAAATTGATATTTAATAAAAACAGAATATAATGGCTGATAATCAGAAGACTTTATTGATGATTCTAGATGGATGGGGAATCGGTGATGGATCGAAAAGTGATATTGTAGCAACTGCTCCAACTCCTTTTATGGATTCGTTGATGGAAAAATATCCACACTCGCAATTGTTGGCAAGTGGCGAAAATGTTGGTTTGCCTGATGGCCAAATGGGTAACTCGGAAGTGGGTCACCTAAACATTGGTGCCGGAAGAGTTTTGTATCAGGACATGGTAAAAATTACACGTGCCATTAAAGACAAGTCGCTGTGGCAGCATCCGCAAATTTTAAAAGCGTACAATTACGCGAAAGACAATAATAAAAAAGTTCACCTGATTGGTTTGATTGGCCCTGGTGGAGTTCATGCTTTAAGTTCGCACATGGTAGCGCTTTGTCAGATTGCTACCGACATGGGACTGGAAGATGTTTTCATTCATGGTTTAACTGACGGTCGTGATACCGACCCGCGTTCAGGTTATGGTTTCATCGAAAACGACCTGAAAGCTTTGGAAGGAACCGTTGGAAAATTTGCTTCGTTGATCGGTCGTTACTACGGAATGGATCGCGACAATAACTACGATCGTTTGAAATTAGCGTACGATTTGTATACACAAGGTAAAGGTGAAAAATCAACTGATATCCTGGCTTCGATGAAAGCATCATACGATGCCGGTGTAACAGACGAATTCCTGAAGCCGGTTGTAATGGTTGACGAAGCTGGTGAGCCGCTGGCAAAAATCGAGAAAGATGATGTAGTGATCTGCTTTAACTTCCGTACCGACCGTTTGCGCCAGACAACTATTGCATTTACACAAGAGGATAAGCATGAATACGACATGCATACCATGAATCTGCAGTGGTACACCATGACAACTTACAAAGCCGACTTTAAAGGCATAAACGTAATCTTTGAAAAAGAGAACGTTACCAATACAATGGGTGAAATAGTTGCAAGAGCTGGTAAAAAACAAATCCGTATTGCAGAGACTGAAAAATACGCGCACGTAACTTTCTTCTTTAGCGGTGGCCGCGAGGCAGAATTTGATGGAGAAAGCCGTATTTTAATTCCTTCACCAAAAGTTCCTACATACGATCATCAGCCTGAAATGTCGGCTCCGGAAGTGACAAAAGCTATTGTCCCGAAATTGGAAAACGGCGAAGCTGATTTTGTTTGTCTGAACTTTGCCAATGGAGATATGGTTGGTCACACTGGTGTTTACGAAGCAGTTTACAAAGCTGTGCAGGCTGTTGATGCTTGTGCAAAAGATGTGGTTACTGCTGCACAAAAGGGTGGTTACGATATCATGATTATTGCCGACCACGGTAATGCCGACAATGCAGTTAATGCCGACGGATCGGAAAATACCGCTCACTCGTTGAATCCGGTTCCTTGTATTTTCGTTACCGAAAAAGAAGGAATAACATTGGATAACGGAATTTTAGCTGATGTTGCTCCAACATTGTTGGCCGACATGGGACTCGAAGTTCCTGCTGAGATGACAGGTAAAAATCTTATTAAGAAATAACCCGTTGTGTGAATTAGATTGCATATTTTAAATGATTAATTGGTCTATCATTGATAAACCGATTAAAGTATTGTACAATTGTTAATGCAGTAACCTTTGATAATATTCTTGTTTTGAATCCCATAAATGTTTTTGCA
>DASQBW010000825.1:0-1952 GCA_035635015.1 Draconibacterium sp.
CCTAAAACTCGATATGCTACTTTCGGAAACAGGGTATAAACCTGTAAAAAACCAGCGTTTTAATATTTACCTTACCAACAGCCTCGAAGAACACCACCCCGACACCGGCACCCTTTGGGCCAACTGGTTAAGCACCGAGGCCAACGAAGCCAATCACATAAAACGCGACACACCCGTTATGTGTGTTATTGGTAATCCGCCGTATAGCGGTATCTCGTCCAATAATGGAAAATGGATAAGCGACTTGATTGAAGATTATAAATATGTTGATGGAAAACATTTCAATGAGAGAAAACATTGGTTGAACGATGACTACGTTAAATTTATTAGATATGGCCAGCATTATATCGAAAAGAATGGTAGTGGAGTGTTGGCTTTTATTAATCCACATGGTTTTCTCGATAATCCAACTTTTAGGGGAATGCGATGGAATTTGTTAAAGACATATGATAAAATTTATACAATAGACCTGCACGGAAATAGTAAAAGACATGAGGTTTGTCCTGATGGTTCACCTGACCAAAATGTATTTGATATCATGCAAGGCGTTGCTATCACAATTTTTGTAAAAAATGGAAAGAAAAAGCGAAGCGAAATGGGAAATGTATTTCATTTTGATCTATATGGGAAACGTAACGAAAAATACTCTTTTCTTAACCAGAATAGATTAGAAGAGATACAATTCAAGGAATTATCTCCTGAAAAGCCATTTATGTTTTTTGTTCCAAAGGATAATGCAGGTAGCGATGTTTATGAACAGGGCTTTAAAGTCGAGAAGTTATTTCCGATTAATGTTACGGGAATCGTTACTGCAAGAGATGCTGTTGTTATTGATATGGATGAAAGCACATTGTTTGAAAGGATAGAAAGATTTGCAAACAAACAATATTCGGATTCTGAAACGAGAACTTGGTTATTCCCTAATAAAAAAGATGGAAAATATTTAGCAGGTGATTCAAGAGGGTGGAAGTTAAATGTGGCAAGAGAACGTATTTACAACAATGCGCATAAGAACTTTATTCGTAAAATAGATTATCGACCATTTGACGTTAGAAATATTTATTATTCACCTGAAATGGTCGATTGGGGAAGAGAAAAGTTCATGCATCATTTTATAGCTGGAGAGAATTTAGGGTTAATGGTATGTCGCCAAACTGCGGTAGATAGTTGGGAACATGTTGGCGTCACAAAACTAATAGCAGATGATAGTAGGGTTTCGAATAGATCAAAAGAACGTGGCTATATTTTACCTCTCTATCTATACCCAGAATCATCGGATCAACAAACCATTGAACAGCCACAAGAGCGCGTTCCTAACCTAAATACAAAAATAGTAGAGAAAATAGCAGCAAAACTGGGTTTGGAGTTTGTGCCGGAGAAAGAAGATGCTACTACTACGTTTGCGCCCATTGATATCCTCGATTATATTTATGCGGTGCTGCATTCGCCCACTTACCGCACCAAATACAAAGAGTTCCTGAAAATTGATTTTCCGCGTGTGCCATACCCAAAAAAAACCGAAACCTTTTGGCAATTGGTAAAACTGGGCGGTGAACTACGGCAAATCCATTTGCTCGAAAGCCCAACAGTAGAGCAAGCCATAACCACTTACCCCGAGGCCGGAACCAATGAGGTAGATAAGCCACAGTTCAAAATGTATGATTACGACTGTACGCCTCCGGGCGAAGAACACCCCGATTATTTAGGCGATGTATATATAAACAGCTCCCAATATTTTGCCAACGTGCCGCAAAGCGCCTGGGAATTTTACATTGGCGGCTACCAACCCGCACAAAAATGGCTAAAAGACCGCAAAGGCCGCAAACTAACATTCGAAGACATTATGCACTATCAGAAAATAATTGTAGCCCTCACCGAAACCGGCCGGTTGATGAAAGAGATTGATTTGGTAGGTGTGGATTAAACAGAAATAAAACCTGAATGCTGGTGCG
>DASQBW010000826.1:0-5843 GCA_035635015.1 Draconibacterium sp.
ACCTTTATTTAAGATTTAACACATTATTTCTTCTTTAACTCCTCATTGATTTAGATGAAATAAAGTCTTAATATCTTATCCCTGACTTCAATAAGATAGAACCACATCATAGCAACAACAATTGTCGGATGAGTTATTGAATAGGTGCTGGTAATAAATCATTCAATTTGCCACTCGTATTTATAACATTATAGCTTTTATGGCATATCTATAAATTAAGTATATTCCGTATCATTGTGATCCAATTAATGAGACTAACAAGCAGCTTCTTAATAAATTTTTAACCTAAGCATGCACCATTGGCTCAGTGATAATTAAGAAACATTAGTTGTCTCTATCCATATTTAGCATTTTTTAACAATTGTAAACATTGTACTTCAATCGGGGAAGTATCACTCCGTGCAGTACTATCATTCCAATCCTATAATTCTATATTTATCGCAAGATTAATGCCACACAAAATTACAAGCTAAAACAGTCAGTTATATAGGTCTCAATAAATATTTTATTAAGGTTATACTCACATGCTTGCGAAACATTCAATGTTATCTGTTTTTCTAAGGAATTATGAAAGGCATTTGGGATTAAACTTAAACTCTTACGTTTTGTATTCTTTCTCACTTCTTAATATCATTAGTGTCTTGTAAAATTATTGACACTAATGATATTAATAAACTTACCGGCACTGTACTAACGTATGCCAAATAAGGAGAATGATGAATTTGAATTCACTACATCAATAAGCTTTTGATCAAATTTATATTTTACTTCACAGGTATTATCAAATACCATGGTTCCACCCTTTCCCGGATCATACACAGGCCAGGTTGGTAATGATTCAACATTTGGGTCACCGGTTTTCACAAAATTTATCCATGCGGAACTAATTTCATCAGCCAGTTCATACGCTTCTTCTCCGCCACCGGTTAGTGTTCGAGCCATAGCAATATTATTGAACATGAAAGGAAGTTCCATACCGTGAGCTGCACCTAAGCTGCCATCATTTACAGGCGACTTCCATTCGAAAAGATAGACATAAGCCGGAGCACCACCTTGTTCAATTTTTATTGAGGCCTGTTTAAGTGCCGTAGTTCGAACAGAAGTAGTTAGTATATGTTGTGGTTGATCATCATCAGGATAAGCTTCCTGATATGCAGCAATGTATTCATCAGCAAATTCAGCACCATAATGCTCTGCAAGCGTTGCTTTTACCTCTTCCATTGTTTTTGGTGTAATAAGTTGGCGGTTAGTATAACCAAATTCATTTAGGTTTGAGCCTATAATCATAGCCACATCCTTTGAAAATTCGGGAGGTGTTGGTGCGAATGGATGCTGAACGATGTATTTACCATCTACGGTTGGACTTTGTCCTGGATTCATCATAAACGGGAATGATTCAGTAACCCGCACAGATGCACGACGATTGGCAGCAACAAGCTCTTCGTAGGAGAAATCATTAAGTTTATCAGACTCTTCAAGAGTTATGCCAAGCTCTTTAATAAACTCTAGTCCGAAGTTTTTACTTAACTCATTAGCACCGACCTCAAGTATTGAACCACTCTGTACAATTGCCCTTTGGAACAATCCTGAAGCAGAAGGCATAGCCATAAGGGTTGTAACTTTTGCTCCACCACCCGACTGACCGTCGATCGTTACGGTATTTGGATCGCCTCCAAAATTCTCGATATTTCCATTCACCCACTTTAACGCAGCTACCAAATCCTGCATTCCTAAGTTTACAGATTCTGAATATTTACCTCCCAGGGCTCTTAAATCAAGATAGCCAAAGGTATTCAGCCTGTGGTTTACAGTTACAACAACGATATCGCCTTTTTCGGCCAATGACCGGCCATCAAAAAATGGCAATTGGTTAGCAGAACCGCCTGAAAATCCGCCACCATGTATCCATACCCACACAGGACGCTTCTTCCCGTCATTAATACCTTGCGACCAGACATTGAGAACAAAACACTCTTTCTCATCCATAGGTTCTACAACGAATTGAAAACCAAAATTTTCATCGCTCTGACCACGCCAGTTTTGAGCTTTGCCTTGCATTGCCTGTGGCCCATAAATAGTACACTGGCGTACATCGTCCCATTTATCCGGAGCTTGTGGTGGCATAAATCTTTCGGCTTTGGCATAGGGAATCCCTTTAAATGCGTATATACCATCATCGATATATCCGCGAACCTTACCGTATTCTGTGGAAACTACAGCAACGTTTTCACCAGCCACTATTGCATCAGGTTCTTCTGTAATAACAGTTTGGGGTTGTGGGTTACAGCTGTATAATAAAATGATTACGGCAACCACCCCTATATTTACAAGTTTCTTCATAATTTATTTGTATTTAGTTTTAGTTAATTCACAACAGTATTAATAAGATTCTTCCTGAGCCAGACAATTTGTCTAACTACAGTGAATTCACTGAATTAATTAGATTTCATCTTGCGTATATAGCATCTTACAGTTATTATCAAATATCATAGTGGCTTCTTTTTCCGGTGTATAAGGTGTCCATTCTGGTAATTCCTCACAATTAGGATCACCTGTTTTTACAAAGTTTATCCATGAAGAACTGATTTTGTCGGCCATCTCATAAGCATCTTTTCCTCCACCGGTTTGTGTACGGGCCATTGCAATATTATTAAACACGAATGGGAGTTCCATTCCATGACATGATCCCAAACTACCATCATTTACCGGAGATTGCCATTGAAACCAATAAACATAAACAGGTGCTGCACCCTGCGCATGTTTTATGGATGCCTGCGCAAGAGGACTGGTTCGATTTTCATCCTTATTGCAACCAATTATCATAGAAATATTTTTTGCGAATTCAGGTGGTGCCGGATCGAATGGATGTTGTACAATGTATTTGCCGTCAACCGTTGGATTTATTATCCTGCTAATATTTGTATAACCTTCTTCTGTCATTATTTCCATTGCTCCGCGTTCAGCTCTGGCCAATTCTTCATACGAAAAATCATTTAGTTTATAAGCCTCATCGGGGGTGATACCAAGTGCCTTAACAAATGCCAATCCATAAGCTTTTGTTGGTTCACTTTCAGCAACTTTTAAATACGAGCCACTCTGTATAATAGCCCGGTGAAACAAACCTACTGCTGAAGGCATTGCCATTAGTGTTGATACTTTACCTCCACCACCTGACTGCCCGTCAATAGTAACAGAATTAGGATCGCCTCCAAAATTTTCAATATTGTTGTTTACCCACTGAAGTGCAGCAACCAAATCCTGCATCCCGAGATTCACCGATTCTGAATATTTACCACCTAAACCACTCAAATCAACATACCCAAGCACATTGAGTCGATGATTTACAGTAACAACTACGATATCGCCTTTTTCTGCTAATGAGCGTCCGTCAAAGTATGGAAACTGATTTCCAGACCCACCTGAATAGCCTCCACCATGTAGCCAAACCCATACAGGACGTTTTTTCCCATCGTTAATACCCTTAGACCAAACGTTCAGTACGAAACTTTCCTTTTCATCCATGGGTTCTATAGAAAACTGCATACCAAAGTTACGATCACTTTGGCCTCTCCAGTTTTGGGCTGTTGGCTGCATTGCCTGCGGCCCATAAATGGTACACTGGCGTACATCGTCCCACTTATCCGGAGCTTGTGGCGGCATAAATCGCTCAGCTTTTGCATAGGGTATTCCTTTAAAAGCATAGATACCATCATCGATATATCCACGAACCTTACCATATTCAGTGGGAACTACAGCAATGTTTTCACCAGCCTGTATTGGGCCAGGTTGTGTAGAGATAAGCGCTTGAGGTTGTTGTTCACAGCTACATAATACAATCATTACAATAGCTAAACTCATTGTTACAAGTTTCTTCATCATTTGTTAGTATTTAGTTTTTAAAAATCGGCAACAACTAGCGACAAAGTTCTTCCCGAGTAAGACAATTTGTCTAACTACAGCGAATTCACAAAATCAATTAGTTTTTTATCATGGTTATTTAGCAACTTACATTTATTATCGAATATCATAGTTGCCCCTTTTCCCGGTGTATAAGGTGCCCATTTAGGTAATTCTTTACAATTGGGATTTCCGGTTTTTATAAAGTTAATCCATGCTGAACTAATTTTATCCGCCAGATTATAAGCATCTTTAGCTCCTCCTGTCAAGGTTCGGGCCATGGCGATGTTATTAAAGGCAAAAGCAAGTTCCATACCGTGAGCAGCACCCAGGCTCCCGTTGTTAACCGGTGATTGCCAGGTAAAATGATAGGTGTAAACCGGTGCACCTCCCTGATTACTTTTAAGGGTTGCCTGCTTAATAACATTGCTTCGATACCTGAAATCCAGTGATAGCAAATCGTGAGGTTGGTCGTGATTCGGATAAACTGATCGATGCAATTCGATGTATTTATCCACATTTTTTTCTCCGTATCTGCTTGCAAGCGTAGATCGCACTTCTTCCATGGACTTGGGGGTAACCAATTGCTCGTTGCGGAAAGTCCACTCATTCAGATTAGATCCAATAATCATCGGTTTTTGTTTCGAAAATTCGGCAGGCTCCGGATCAAATGGGTGCTGAACTACATATTTCCCATCCACTGTCGGGCTAATTCCCATGGTATACAGGTTGGCTCCAGCTGCCTCCATGTTAGCAGTAGTTTGCTGACCCGCTGCTAGCAGTTCATCATAGCTAAAGTCATCCAACTTGTCGGCTTCATCAGGGGTGATGCCCAGTACTTTAATGAACTCCAGACCAAAAGCCCTACTTACTTCATCTTCACCAATCCTTAGTTCAGAACCACTTTGGATAATCACCCTGTGGAATAAATCTGCAGCTGAAGGCATGGCTAACAGAGTAGAAACCTTCCGCCCCCCACCAGATTGACCAGCGATGGTTACGGAATTTGGGTCTCCTCCGAAGTTTGCAATATTGTCCTGGATCCATTGCAATGCTGCTACCAAATCCTGTTGGCCCAGATTTACAGATTCTGAATACTTACCACCAAGTTCTCTCAGGTCTATATAACCCAGTACGTTCAATCTGTGATTTAAGGTGACAACGATGATGTCTCCCTTATTGGCTAGTGAACGGCCATCAAAGAAGTGGAGTTGGTTTCCTGATCCATCCCGGAATCCACCACCATGAATCCAAACCCATACTGCACGTTTCTTGTCGTCATTAATACCATTGGACCAGACGTTGAGAACAAAGGACTCCTTCTCATCCATGGTCTCCCGGGGAAACTGAAAGCCGAAATTTTCATCACTTCGTCCTCTCCACTCCGTACTTGAACTCTGCATCGCCTTGGGCCCGAAAATGGTACACTGGAGTACATCATCCCATGTATCCGGAGGCTTTGGGGGCATGTACCTATCGGCTTTTGCATAAGGGATCCCTTTAAAAGCAAAGACGCCGTCATCAATATAACCGCGGACTTTTCCATACTTGGTTGCTACAACAGCGATATTATCGCCGGCTTCTATGGGCCCAGGATTTTGAGCGTAGCTAAAAGTTGTCATCAAGACAACTATGACCATACTAAAGACATGCTTCTTCATTTGTCTTGTGATTTATTTTTAGGTTAATATTTTACTAATAGACTGATAATTGACAAATTGGATATCGAGTAAAGCGTTTAAGATTTTGGTAACTATTTATCGATAAAATCAATTAGGGCCTTGTCGTGGTGGTTAACCACTTTACAGGTATTGTCGAAGATCATTGTTGCTCCGTTCTCAGAAGTATAGGCAGGCCACTCAGGCAGGTTTTTGGAATTAGGGTTACCTGTTCGGATGAAGTTGATCCAGGCAGAGCTGAATTTATCCTCGAGTGCATAGGCATCT
>DASQBW010000827.1:0-3074 GCA_035635015.1 Draconibacterium sp.
ATTAAGATCAGCCCCAAAGATGAAAGCCGCGAATTTATCCGCGAATGGGCACCGGGCACTACCATTCACGATTATATTGTTTCGGCAGCTATTGAGGCGCGTAAACCGTAAAGAATATAGATTGCTTCTCCCGTCGTTTTACTCATCTGGATCGCAATGACTGTGGTATTGGAGAGTATTAGGCAGCGGACAGTAGACTATCATGCCGGGATGGGCTAGGTCCTTGTCCTTTTCTGCCCCTCGTTTGTAACGAGGGGTAAACGGTTTTTTCGTTTGTAACGAAGCAATTGATTAATAGTCTGTTTGTACGGAAACCAGTCCTTGTTCTCCGGCGTAATCAACAGCCGAACTAAATAAATATTCATGCGCATGAGCAACAATTAAAGCTTTTACCGGATTTTCATGTATATAATTAATGCGTTGATCTATCTTTTCAGAAGTGTCAAGAAGAACTGCGTGATTTGTTTCCTGCCAGAATTTATATTTTTTGATCCTGTTATCAAACTTCCCTGCCAGTTCAAACCGATAAAGCAACCAGTCTTGTCTGCTCTCGGGTATATCCTGAATCAGTTTTACAATTGCCTTCGAAGTAAATTTTTTTAAATCCCGGATAATATCACTAATTCTAAATCCCTCTTTTGCACTACATACCAGATGAAGATGATTTGACATTAAACACCATGCATAGATGGTCAGGCCTTTATTAGAAACACAGTAATTTAGGGAATTAACGATTTCCAGTTTATATTCTTTTCGTGTAAATATATCTACCCAATCGGTAATAGTAAAGGTTAGAAAATAAGGTGCATTTTGGTCCTCTATGAAATAATTGTCTGCAGGCATTTTTGTTTAAAGTTACATCTTTCTTTGTGTCGATACAATCGACAGTAAATTAGCCCCTCGTTGCAAACGAGGGGCAGTGTAGAAGTAATCTCCTTTTATTTGCCCTTAACCACCAAAATGTCTTATCTTTTCAGCTTAACAAGAAACGATGAAACTATTAGTTGTTGGAGCTAGCGGCGCAACAGGGCGTTTGCTGGTTAAAGACCTCCTGGATCGGGGAGAAAAAGTTACGGTTGTGGTGCGATCTGCGAAAAAGCTGTGTGAATTACCCGATACTAAAAACCTGACAGTGGTAAAGGCCGCTTTACTTGAGCTTAGCGATGAAAAGCTGGCCGAGCTTGTTCAGGGATGCGATGCCGTGGCTTCGTGTTTGGGCCATAACCTTACTTTTAAGGGGGTGTACGGAAAACCACGCCGCCTGGTGGCCGATGCTACCCGCCGTTTGTGTGCAGCCATCGGGGCCAACAATCCCGGTAAGCCGGTAAAGTTTGTACTGATGAATACTTCGGGCATGCGAAACCGCGATTTAAATGAGCGCCTAAGCTTTGCCGAACAAATAGTGCTCGCACTGCTACGGGCACTGCTGCCTCCCTATACAGATAATATACAGGCGGCCGAATACCTCCGCACCCAAATCGGGCAACACCACCCGCTTATTGAATGGACAGCCGTGCGCCCCGACAGCCTGACCGATGAGGCCCGCGTGAGCCCTTACGAGAACCATGCTTCGCCCATTCGAAGTGCCTTATTTAACCCGGGAAAAGTTAGCCGTATAAACGTAGCCCGTTTTATGGCCGAACTCATTTGCGACAACAACACCTGGAAACGCTGGAAAGGGCAAATGCCGCTTATCTATAGCCGCGATGGGGAAACCAGTTAGCGGGCTTCTTCCCATTTTCTTTACCTTTAATCGATAATCGTTTATCACTAATCCTTTACAATTCTTTTCTACCTTTAATCCTTAATCAATCATCCTTAATCCTTTACTATGGATGTACACAACAAAACAACACGCTCGTATAATATGAGTCGCATTAAGGGCAAAAATACCAAGCCTGAAATGTTGGTGCGGAAGTTTTTGTTTGCTAACGGTTTTCGTTACCGCCTGAATGTAAAAACCCTGCCCGGAAAACCCGATATTGTTTTACCAAAATACCTTACCGTAATTTTTGTAAACGGCTGCTTTTGGCACGGACATAAAGGATGCAAATATTTTGTTGTGCCTAAAACCCGAACGGATTGGTGGCTGAATAAAATTAAAGAAACTCAAAAGCGCGATCGCGAAAAGGAAATTGAGTTGAATGTGTTGGGGTGGAAAGTTATCACCATTTGGGAGTGTCAGCTTAAGCCTAAATATAAGGACATGACACTTAAAAAGCTGGTACAAGAGATTTCATAAAATAACCATAAATTTTACTTTTTAACAATCCCCGAATGTTACTTATCGTCCGTTGACTTATAAGTAACCTCGATATAGTTTTACCTCATGGATTTACAAGTTCAGTTTGGTTTGAGGGTAAAAGAATTGCGCCTCAAAATAGGTTTGAGTCAAGAGGCTTTGGCTTATAAAGCCGGGATTGACCGAACCTATATGACCGGAGTTGAAACGGGCAAGAGAAATGTTTCAGCGAAGAATATGGACAAAATAATTAAAGCTCTGGAGCTTCCTGTTCCGGAGTTTTTCAACTCTTCGATTTTTAGATAGAATGGCAAAATATACCATAGTTAGGAAGAAACTTGGACTGGAGAAGGTTCGATATTTTAATGAGGAACACGCATATTTTACTCATTACTTGCAGAGTCCTGATGCTTTCGCATTATCGAATTATGAGAACGGCATACTTGATTTTATTGAATCTAAAGGTTTAGATGTTGTCGAGGAATTTAATTATTCACTTCCCTTAAAATATGATGTTCCGTTTCCTCCACGGGAAGATGCAAATTATAAATTTATTGATCTTTTTGCGGGAATTGGAGGAATGCGTATTGCGCATCAAAATGCGGGAGGTAAATGTGTATTCTCCTCGGAATGGGATAAATTTGCGAGAATTACGTACGAAGCAAATTTTGGAGAAGTCCCTTTTGGTGACATTACAAAAATTGACGAAAAGTTTATTCCCGATCATGATTTATTAGTGGCTGGCTTTCCATGTCAGCCATTTTCTATTGCCGGAGTATCAAAGAAAAACAGTTTAGGTAAAAAGCATGGGTTTTTAGATGAAACACAGGGA
>DASQBW010000828.1:0-6427 GCA_035635015.1 Draconibacterium sp.
ACGTGGTGCTTCTGCAACTGTGCTTTCAGTATTTGCCAACGAAGTTGAAAACATGATCGTTTCATCTGCCGACCTTTCAAACTCGGATAAAACAGACGGTTTCCTAAAAAATACAACTTCCTTTAAAAAAGGTGATTTCAGCGGAAAATTCCTTCAAGCAGGTGTTTGCGAGCTAACGATGGCTGCAATTATGAACGGTATTGCATTACACGGTGGAGTTATTCCCGCTTGTGGTACATTCTTCGTATTCAGTGATTATCAGAAACCGGCAGCCCGTCTTGCAGCCTTGCAGGAGCTACCGGTAAAATACATCTGGACGCACGATGCATTCCGCGTTGGCGAGGATGGCCCTACGCATCAGCCAGTTGAGCAGGAAGCACAAATTCGCCTGTTGGAAAAACTACAAAACCACAACCATAAAAATTCGATGCTGGTACTTCGTCCTGCCGATGGTAACGAAACAACTGTTGCATGGAAAATGGCGATGGAAAATACAGAAACTCCCACAGCGCTTATTCTTTCGCGCCAGGGAATTAAAGATGTTACTACCTTCGAAACTGCACATGGAGCAGCTAAAGGTGCCTACATCCTTCAAGACTGTGAAGGAACACCAGATGTAATTCTGTTGGCAAGCGGATCGGAAGTTAGCACTTTGGTTGATGGTGCCGCTTTATTGGCGAAAGAAGGCGTTAAAAGCCGCATTGTATCTGTTCCGTCAGAAGGACTGTTCCGCACACAAAGTGCCGAATACCAGAAAGAAGTTCTTCCTGCCGGAGTTGCCAAATTTGGATTAACTGCAGGATTGCCTGTAACACTTGAAGGTTTGGTAGGAATGGACGGAAAAGTGTTTGGTCTTGGATCATTCGGATTTTCTGCCCCCGCAGGTGTATTGGACGTTAAACTGGGTTATACCGGTGAAAACGTATACAACCAGGTAAAAGAGCTCTTAGCATAATAGCAAAATATTATTCAGTAAAAGGTGCTTCATTTTTGAGGCACCTTTTTTGTTTTCAGAAACTTCGCCATGAAACGAGGTCTCGATTTTGATGATAATTTTTTGATATGGAAAGCCGGCAATCTTCACAGCCTTAAGGGGAGGTCATGGGCATTAGTATGCTGTCTTTTGAGGACGAAACATAATGAAAAAAGGCGCCCCAAAACGGGTACGCCTTCAAATAATATATCTTTAAGTCAGACTTATTTTACCAAAGCCAACGATTGTTTTGCAATCTCCAACTCTTCATTGGTAGGAATAATCAACACTTTTGTTTTTGCACCTTCCACATTAATTTCATGCACACCATCTTTTCGGTTCTTATCCTTTTCTTCCTCCCAGGTAATTCCCAGATAGTCCATATCTTCACAAACCATTCGACGGATAGATGTATCATTTTCACCAATTCCGGCTGTAAAAACAATGGCATCAACACCGTTCATCGCAGCTGCATAGCTACCAACAAACTGCTTAACGCGGTATGCATACATTTCGAGGGCAAGAATGGCTGCAGAATCTCCTTCGCGCTGACGTTTTTCCACATCGCGCATATCTGTTAAACCAGTTAATCCTTTCATTCCGCTTTCCTTATTCAGCAAATCAGAAATTTCCTGAACCGAAAATCCTTTCTGCTGTGCCAGGTAAAAGATAATTGCCGGATCGATATCTCCCGACCGGGTTCCCATAATCAAACCACTTAATGGCCCCATTCCCATGGTTGTATCAACACAAACACCACCTTTCACAGCGGCCATTGAAGCCCCGTTTCCAAGGTGAACAGTAACGATTTTTGCATCAGGATTTCCAAGATAATCAACTGCTTTCTCCGAAATAAATTTATGCGAAGTACCATGAAACCCGTATTTTCGGATACGCATTTCGCTGTAAAATTTTTCAGGTAAAGCATACCTAAAAGCTTTTTCGGGAATGGTTTGATGAAAGGCCGTATCGAATACACCAACCTGCTTTGCATAAGGAAATACTTTCTCGGCCACTTCAACACCAATTAAGTTTGCCGGATTATGCAAGGGTGCCAATGGAAATAATTCTTTCACTTTTGCTTTTACCTCATCAGTAATTTCTACCGTTTCAGTGAATGTTTCGCCACCATGCACCAAACGATGACCAACTGCCTTAATCTCTGACGGATCGCTGATTACTCCAACCTTCTCGTCCATAAGCAGCTCGGCAACACGTTTTAATCCAACCCCATGGTCAGGAATCGGAAACTCTTCAACCGTCTTCTCTTCCGAACCATTGATAAATGTTTTGTGCTTTATAAGCCCCATTTCCAGACCAATCCGTTCTACAATCCCACTCGACAAAGGCAACTCGGTATTCATGTCAATTAACTGATATTTAATTGATGAACTACCTGCATTAATTACTAAAATATTCATTTTAAAATATATCGTTTAAAGATTTGGTAACAGGTAAACCGTTAGTGCTTTCACCAACATGTTGCAACCTGTTATCGTAAAATTATGATTTTACGTTTTAAAACCCTTCCTGAGCCTGAATTGCTGTAATGACAACGGTATTAAAAATATCGTCGACAGTGCAACCACGGCTAAGGTCATTAACCGGTTTGTTTAAACCTTGTAGCATTGGACCAATTGCCAGTGCTCCGGTTTCGCGCTGAATGGCTTTGTATGTATTGTTTCCGGTATTTAAATCAGGGAAAATGAGCACATTGGCTTGTCCTGCAACCTGCGAATCGGGCATTTTGCTTTTCCCCACGCTCGGATCAACCGCAGCGTCGTACTGAATTGGTCCTTCTATTTTTAAATCTGGACGTGCAGCAATGGCCTTTTCTGTTGCAGCCCTTACTTTATCAACTTCTACACCCGTGCCTGATGTTCCTGAGGAATACGACAACAATGCAACTTTCGGATCGATACCAAAGGCAATAGCAGAATCGGCTGATGTTACGGCGATCTCTGCCAGCTGATCGGCATTTGGACTAACGTTTACTGCACAGTCGCCCATTACCGAAACATGGTCATCAAGACACATAAAGAATACCGACGAGACTGTTTTTACACCGGGTTTGGTTTTTACAAACTGAAGTGCAGGAATAATGGTATGTGCTGTAGTATGTGCAGCTCCTGACACCATACCGTCGGCGTGTCCTTTATAAACCATCATTGTTCCAAAATACGACACATCTGCCAGGGCATCCTGCGCCATATCTTCCGGTATATTTTTATGTTTCCGGAGCTCGTGGTAAGTTCTCCAATAGTCTTCGTAATGCTCCGATTCAACCGGATTAATGATTTTTATATTACCGTTGATTTTTACACCGATCTCGGCAGCTTTTGTAAGTATTTCTTCCCGTTTTCCCAGAAGTGTAATTTCAACAACACCCTGATCTACCAAACTGGTTGCCGCCTGCAGAATTCGCGGATCAGTACCTTCGGGTAAAACAATGTGTTGTTTTTTAGATTTGGCTTTAGCAACCAGATTGTACTGAAACATGTGCGGTGTAACCACATCGGTTTTAAAACTCCTGAATTTGTCGATCAGGAATTCGGTATCAACATATTTTTCAAATGTTGAAATACTTAAATCTATTTTTCGTGGTATTCCCGGGCGTATTTTTGGTTTTACATTAGCTATTTTTTTGGCTGCATCAAAAGTTACATCATCAACCAAAATAATAGGAACAATGTTTGGTAAGCCTTCAATTAATCTCACAATTTGTGGTTCGGGTGGAATACCTCCCGTAACAACAATACCTGCAATATTCGGATAATTAGCCGAGGCATTGGCCTGCAGAGCTGCTAAGATAATATCCGACCTGTCGCCCGGAGTAATAATCAGGCTGTTCTCTTCTACCCTGTCGAGGTAGTTGCGTAGCTGCATTGCTCCAACATCGTAGCGGTCGGCCTGTTTGCACAACAGGTTTTCGCCTAAAATAATCTGGCCTCCAATTTCCTCGTAAATTTCTTTAATGGTAGGGCTGCTTAATTTTTTAATTTCAGGAATAATTTCGATTGAAGTTTCGGGTGGAATTACTTTGCTTAACTCTGCCCTCATCCTTTCACAATTGCCGGCCTCAACCCGGTTCATCACAACCGATTGTACAACAACATCTTTAGCGGCAAAAGATTTAATCGCCAAATCAAGATTTGAAATGGCTTGATCCATCTCCTTATTGTTGGCCGAACTAACTAGAATAGTGGGAAGTGAAAGATTTTTGGCAAACTCAACATTCAAATCAAATTCAAATGAAATACCTTTATTCTCAAAATCAGATCCTTCAACTACAACCACATCATATTCCTCTTCAAGTTTTTTATACCGATCAATAATCTGGTCGATAAGACGTGCCTCCTGGTCCATATTTTTGTACTTAACTACCTGTGACATCGTAAAGCCATAGGCATCTTTGTACTCCATATCGAGGTTAAAGTACGACAACATAGTTTCGATATGATTATCGTGTACTCCTTTAGGATAATCATTAATAATTGGCCGGAAATAGCCAACCCTGCTCACTTTAGAAAGTAAAACTTTTAATACCCCAAGTGTTATCAGCGATCGTCCGGTGCTGCTTTCGGTGTTTGTGATATAAATTCCAGTTTTCATTCGAAAAATTTAAAAACTCCGTATAATATTTATTTTATTGTATAACGAACACCATTGGATTATTTGATGAATCGTTCAGGTTGCGTTGAATAGTTGGCAAAAGTATAAAAGAAATTTTCTTGTCATTCAGCAACTGTCTTAATTAACTGTTAACTAAGCAAAATTTCACATTTCGTTGAAATTAGCAACTGACAATCATCATATTGTCAGCAATACAAATTATGATATTAGATAACCAAAACCTGCTTTCTTTGAAGGAAAATTTTCCAGACTTCCGCAAAAAACATTATTTTTCATTCATGAAACTGATCTCCACGATTCTCTTATCCATTTTACTGTTTTTGAACGGTTATGGCCAAAATGAAGAAAGCAAATCAACTCTGTCCGATAGAAATGCCTTTATTGAAAAACACAACCAACAATTAGCGATAAAACTGGCAGTTACCAACAACACCGAATTTTTTCAGATTTACCAGCAAGATCAACAGTATACCATAAAGCCCAATACTTCGTTAAAAACCAAACTGATTTTCAGCTACCGGCCTTTACTTTTTGGAATTGGCTACAGCCCTAACTTTATTCCGGGAAATGACGATAACCAACAAAAAGGACGGTCTAAAATATTCTGGACAGGAACAAACGTAAATCTTCGCCACTGGACACAACACCTGGAATTCACCAAAATTAAAGGCTTCTACTTAAATAACAGTTCAAATCTTTTGCAAAGTGGAAACAACGATGCCGACTATGTAAAATTGCCGGATTTACATTACACCAGGATATCGGGTTACACCGCATACAAATTAAATCCGAACTTCTCGTTTTCAGCCATCGAAACCCAAACCGAAAGGCAGCTAAAAAGTACGGGCAGCCTTGTTCCTACCCTGGCTTACCGATATTATATAATTAATGACAAAATAGAATTGACACCAGATAACAGCTCGCAAAAGAGCAAGGATCTCTCTTGCAGTCTTCTGTTGGGTTATTATTACACCTGGGTGGTTAACAACAGATTTTTTGTTTCGGGAGGTGTTGCAACCGGTGGTGGAATAATTCACACAAAACTCTTTATACGCGATTATAGTAGCAGCCTCAAAACGAAAACCAATTATGCTGTTTTCAGAGCAAAAACAATGCTTGCTATGGGTTATAATGCTGATCGTTTTTTTGCCGGAATACAACTAACTGGTAACCTGGAAGCCTATAATCAACAAAAAACAGTTGCCACATTAAACGAAAATTTCCAGCTTCAGCTCTATGCAGGCTATCGCTTTGATGCGCCACAATTCCTGAGCAACATCCTCAATTAAGCAATTTAACTTAGGAATAGAATCTGGTATTAAAACTCGTAATAAACTCCCGTATAAACACCAATCCGGTACGGACGATAATCAACATCGGGGTTCGAGTTAATTGAATTAAGGTAGTAATTCAGGCGAGGCTCCAACGCAAACGAGAAGTGTTTTCCCAATTCGTAATTTACTCCCACACCCAGCGTTCCCGAGAAATTAAGCGTTGAGATATCGGCAGTACTTCCTATATTTTGCACACCATAATCATTGTCGAGATAAGCATTATTACCTATTACAAAACCGGCATTAACGCCTCCCAGTACTTCAATTCCAAACTTTTTATCCAGCAAGCTATAGCGCAAATAAAGCGGGACTTCCACAAACTCGAATACCTGAGAGAATTCTCCTTCGGCATAAAGTACATTGGCAACGGCATCCCCTGTTGCCGACTCAAGACTGGCTGTAATATTGGCTCCTGACGGCGGAGTTTTCATATTTATCACACCGGCCGTACTGTTCATCGCGATTCCATTGCTGCCTGTTCGAACAA
>DASQBW010000829.1:0-2411 GCA_035635015.1 Draconibacterium sp.
GTAATTGCTAAACTATTTTGTGCCTGAACCTCGATAATTCGATATCCGTTTCCGGTATAGTCACTCAATATAATTTCTCCGTTTTTTCCAATAGTCGGATAAGCGGCATCAAATCGAGGTGCATACAATTGCTCAAGTTCGCCATTTCCCAGGTTATACTGATATAATGCATCTTTCCCCGAATAGCTGCTGATAAAATAGAGCTTGTTCTCAGAAATTTGTAATTGTTTTATATCTCCCAATTCAGTGTTGGAAAGAAAAGTGTGTGATTCGGTTTGCAAATTTATTTTAGCAATTCGCTTTCCGGCTTCGGTTAACACCACACAAAGTATTTCATGTTGATTTAACCAAACCGGAGAAAAGAAAAAGTTGTTCTCACTTGTCTGGTATCGATGTTTTAATTCCCCGCTGGTAATGTTGTAAACCGACAAATAATTATTACTTGAAAAATCTGTTTCAACCACAGCTACTTGTTCTAAATCAGCAGTAAGTGCTGGCGCGAATGCCTTAAATTCTGGTGAGAATGAATAGCTCTTTCTGGTTCTAACATTAAATAGTTTTATCTGTGAAGTACCGCTGTGTGACCAGCGAACGCTAGGCTTCTGCTCTGCCCAAACAATCCAATCGCCGTAATAATTGACCGATTCATCAAAGATGGTTCCTGGTGAAAATAATTTTTTCTCTACCCCATTTTTATTGATAATAACAAAGGCAGGAACAGCATCTAAACTTGTTTTATATGAAATAATTTCTTGTTCATTTAACGAATAATTGTATTGGTAATTGGTGTATGTTTTAGTGTTGGGAGTAATTTGTTTCGATGGCATTGTTTGAAATTCGGAATCTGTATTTTTCCAAACCACAGAAAGACTGTCGAATATTGATTCGTATAGTTTTACTTTTCCCATTCCCGTTTCAAGTTTTAGGGTCTTGTTAAACGGTGTTAGCGAAAGTGGTTTTTTTGCTGCGCGGCTGATCGCTTTTCCCCAAATTTCGGCACCATAACGTTCTCTGCTATTTGCAACAAGGTAGTAACCTAAACGGTAATGATCCGGCACAAAATCTTTATATGAGCCCAGATAAGCTTTGTCGTAAGAATATCGTTTTTTATCAACCACCTGCGCTCTATGTTCAACTAAAAAAGAAGGCAAACGTCCACGCCCATAATTACTTAAAGCAGTTTCGGTCACAACAGCATCGCCTTCAATAAACCACCAGGGTAAATAAGCACCAAAAAGTAATGCTGTACCTTGTTCTCCTAAAATTATTTTGATGATCTGGGGTAGTTCCGTGTTCATCTTATCTATTTGAACCACGTGTCGAAATTCGTGTAAGGCCAGTTGCTCCAGCCAATCTTGTGGATAAATGGACTGACGCGGGGTTGTGTACAACTCTGATCTTTTTGGGGCATAAGCAACCAGACCATTCGACTGCACCGTCTGCGTGTGAAGAATGACTGAAATCTTTTTTGGTTTGTGGCCTAATGTTGAACTCCCAAAATCGTAGACCAGCTCAAGTTTTTGTGCTAATACCTGTGCCTGCTCTTCGTAATAATCGGGGTAAATTAATTGAAAATTCAGGGTATTTATTTGCCGCCATTTTATCGAAGCAGGATCCTGGCCGGTTTCGAAATACTGGGCCATTAAAATTGTTGAAGGCAATAAAAAAAGAAGTATGAGCAGTTTCTTCATTTCCGAAAATATTGAAAAGCCAAAATACACAAACGATTTTAGATAAAAACAAAAAGCCCGGAAAAATCCGGGCTCCTTTAACTTGAACTTTAGTTTTTGTTTTTATTCCTCTACTTCGTTTATTCCTAAGATAGGAATTGGATTGTCATCATCATTTTGTGCATCAACAGCTGCATAAAAGGATGCAAATGCTGAATGAATCCACATAACAGAAAATATAGCTCCTACAATGCAGAGTATTAATCCTGCAATGAATACAAAAACGGAAATTACTCCCATTCCAAAAATAGTCCATCCATAACCGCGTGTCATCTGCCAGCTTTTTTCTATTGCCTTCATGGCTTCCATGTCTTTATCCATCACTAGGTATGGGACGAAAGCCAGACGACATAATACAATAAAACATGGAATTACCAGCAGAAAAAAACCGATTGTGGCTAACGCAAATACAATTAGATTTGCCAATACAATATTTAAATATTGCGTTTTAAATCCTTCAAATAACACTTTTAAATCGGAGTCTTTATCACGCATGGCATTGAGGAACAGCATTTTTTCTCCGAATTTAATGACCGGAAGAAATAAAAATTTGTATGCCAGGCCAAATAAAGCAATCGGCAAGAAAAAGAGCATTGGCCATTCAAAACCATTTTCTCCACCTTTCCAGTTTGCACCGATTACAGGACCATCTAAAATACCGGCAATAATAACGGCTACAAG